>JADKDV010000011.1 GCA_016718315.1 Candidatus Obscuribacter sp.
CATTTGGTGAAGGGAATAATCGTCGAACAGCAAATGGCGATAGGAGTTCTGGAAAGTCTGGTAGTCGAGATGGACAGGCGTTATCATCTCTTTCGGCAGACAAAAGTAAAAGACCTCGCTTCCTATAATTTGAAAGTAAGTCAGTCCGAACAGTTGCCGGCTCTCTTTCTTGTACATGATGAGTTTGCTGAGTGGATGCTCATTGAAGAGTACAAAGCTGCGGTATCGACGGCGGTGCAGAGGCTAGGTGTCAAAGCCCGGGCCGCCGGTATTTATCTCATATTTGCGGCTCAACGTCCCGATGCAAATGTGCTACCGATACAGCTTAGGGATAATCTCGGAAATAGGCTTATTTTAAGAGTAGAGAGTGTTGGAACCTCTGAAATTACTCTGGGTATGAAGGGCGCTGAAAGGCTGTTGGGTAAAGGTCATCTAGCTGCCAGGCTAATGGGAGAATCGGATGTGATATTTGCTCAGGTCCCGTTTTTGCAGGAGAGCGAGATTGAGGAGTTGGTATCTAGTTTCGCTTCTAGAGAGTGACAGACTTCTGTTTCTTTTGGGTCCATTTGAAAGCAAAGTCGGCTGTTTTTGCTAGCATTTAATTCTCTGGTATGCCATTTGCGGGGTTCGTATTTGTCTTATTCAAAGAGTTTTGTAAACCTATGGTTTTTTGAATTTCAACAATGTTCAGCCACCTCGGAGTACTGCTTAACTCGATTAGTTCAAGCTGGAAATTGAATTAAGATTGTTCTTTCTGTTCTCTTTGCACAGTTTTTAATTTTTGTGGTTCCATTTTGATGTCCATAGCATAAGAACCTTTTTCATCATTCCCGAGCTTAAATGAAACGCGGTCTCCAATCTTTAATGAGAGCCAATCATCATAACGACGCATCGCTGATGACCAGAAGTGCGCTGATTCACCCGTTTCCTCTTGTCTTATAAATCCGAATCCAGTTTGTTCTTTCTCTCGTTGCATTCGACCTGGAAGGTTGCTAATTTCACCATAGACTCTACTTCCTTTACTCGCTTCGAGTGATAGGTCTGCTTCTTGTACGGAGTTGTCAATTCCATCAATCCATTTGGAAAAATCGTGGAAGAATGCCTTTTCATGAAGATGTTGAGGTAGCTTAAGCACGTCACTAATTAATTTTCGGCACTGAGCAATGGCATTCTTGTTCGTCAAACGAATACCATAAGGATATTTGAGATATGTTGACTTAAAGTTTGTCAGATGACTCAAGATTGCATCTGACTCAGACTTGTTACTATCTCTTTTTGCCAAGTACAGGTAGAGCTCTAAAGCTAGGTCGAAGCATTGAGATGTTTTTTTTGGTTCTAAATCGATTCTTACAGCATTGGTTTTAGAACGGATAACGAATCTTCTAAATTGCCAAGTTCCATGTTGGTCTTTGCAACCGCGAATACTATTTCGAAGTCAGATGGCGCAAGTGATTGCCCAACTTTATACTCTTGCAGTGCGGCTTCCGATCTTGCAGTTTTCTTTAAAAAGGATTCTTTCGCATTGAAAATATCGTTCTGATTTGCTGCAATGATGGCTTTGACTCTGTAAACTTCAGAGTATTCAGGATCAAGGTCCGCAGCTTTTTCCAGTAAATGTTCTGCTTCCGACAGCTGATTCTTAGCAGCAAGGTTCATTGCGTCGACTAAAAACTTCGCTATAATTTCGTCACTGCTTGACCTTGTTGAAATCCTGTACCAAACATATGGGCTACTTCTCTGAGACTCTTTAAATTGCTTCGATTCTCGTTCTCGAAGCTTATCTCTGGCCGTGAAATGATTTAGCTCTGCAGTAGTGGGCGGATAATGCTTTCGGAGATATTGGCGTGCTAGATCTGTCAATTGATAGTGAGTTATATTAGATCCGCCTTGTGACTTGTATATCATGCTGACCATGTTTGATTGTTCTAGTTCCTGGCAAGCATTTTTCAACTGAATAATGGTCATTTCCTTCAATAAAACAGAGAGCTCTGGCTGACTTTTGGCTAGCGGTGCACAAAGCATTGCCGTGAGAATTGCACGACTTTCTTTTGACAAGAAATTGTAGACATTGGACATGCAAAAGTCCAGGAATAGCCCAGCGTGTTTATTTAGAATGTCTTCGACTCTGGCTCCTGATTCAACGGCTGAGATGAACCATTTTATATATCCCGGACTGTGTTTTGTCCTATCGCATAGCTCTGTGAGTTTGCGATCGCTAAGCCCGAGAAGTGTTTCAAGCTTTCTTTCTTTGCACAGCTTTCGGAACAAGTGTTTGGACTTGCTAGGTTCTAGTGGTGGTAGTTTTAGTCGAAATTCAAATCCGAAACCGATTCTTGATGTTATTAGAATTTTGCTGCCTGATTGCGGAATTTCCTGTAAGAAGCCACGAATATTGTCGTCAAGAATAGTTTCAATGTTATCCAGCACCAGCAATATTCTAAAGTCTTTCAATTGGGACATGATTTCAGATACAGGATCTGAGTTTGCATCACCTTTTCCAGCAACATGTGTCCGGATGCTCTCGATCATTGATCTCGAATCATTTATTGCTTTTACCGTGATTATTTCTGTTAAACCCAGTCGTACATTTTTGGCTGAAGTCCATACTATGTGCTCGAATGGGCAATTATCGAGTCAAGGATATCGTATGCAGCTTTTAAAGCTAATGCCGTTTTGCCTATCCTCCATCCCCAATAACACTGATAACTGGGTAGCCGCCGACCGTAGCTTCTTTACCAAGTCTTTGACCTCCTGTTCTCTTCCAATAAGCGTTGTTTCATCAAAATCTGGTAGGGGCAAATTGTGGGTGCATTTGCCACCTAATACCGCCCACGGTGGTAGCTGCACGTTAACTACAGATGTCGGATCTCTTCGTAGTTCTTCCAGCGAGTTGTTTAGAGTTTCCCAGAATTCTTCATTCTCTTGCACGAATTTGTCCGCTCTGTCCGATATCGTTAGCCAATCGCCTTCTTCTAACGGGCGATTGTGAAAGACCCGGTTGCGAATGGGCACCATTTCTGAAATCATCGACGTTCGTGTTTTTAGATAGTCGCCAAGATCCTTTGGTAATAGGTCTCTATTTTTATTTAGAACACCGGGTAAATCGCCTAAATCTGAATAAATAATGAGATCTGAGATAGAAAGAGTTTCCGCGTCGACGTAACCAATTTGACTCGTCAAACGATTTAGACACTTTTCATAAAGTTTGTCATGGAGGATTAACTTTGGCTGCCTGGGAGCTAAATAGTCTACAATGGGCTTGCGTAAGTCGTGTTCAATCGAAGATACTAGGTAGAAAATAGTGCATCGAGCTCTAAGACCGTCCATTTGATTAGCTCCTTCGCAACGTTGATTGAAAGTGTTTTCAGATTAACTTTGATCGTTTCGTAATCCTGTTACTACATTCCCTTATAAGGCAGATATTGTCTTTTGTTTGAAAAGTGAATTATGTTTTGCATCACTAGAAGCTTTATCAAAACGTTCCAGTATCTGCTCGCTAGACTCATTAGGAGGCTGGCACTTCGAACCAACTATCAGTATAGCCACTTGTTCGAGTACTAAAATGTAGGTAAGCCTGTTTTACTCAGAGTTAGCATCAATTATGTATTCTACACTGCTGCCGATCCGATCCTTGCGCCTCATTGGTCACAGTTCAATTGCTTCTCAATTAGATCCCGCAGCCCCTGACTTTCTTTATTGGTCGGTTCAATGCAATACGCCAAGTTGCAATACTTCGATGCCATCTGAGATTCACCCATAGCCAGATAGCAGCGGGCTATTTGTAGGTGCGTATTTACTGTCGGCTGGCTAAAGGCGACTTCCCTGTAGTGCCCGATAGCTTCCTCCCACTGGTGCTGCTTGTAAAACCGGTCTCCCCTTAATTTAAACGAGTCGTAGTAATCAGACTCTGCCCTGATTTGGACACGGGCGTAGGGTAATGATTTTAGATCAGCTACATCAGCACTGTCGATTTTGCAGTTGTAGATCCCCACATCCACGAGGCCGACAAACTTGCCTACGTCTTTCAATGCACCTTTTACTATCTCTACCCGATTCACGTTGAGGTGATCGAGTTTGGGTGCTCTCAAGTTACTTATAAAACTCTTTTCCAGTCTGCAATAGTTTATGTCCAGAGTCGTCAGTTGCGGCATTGCTGGCAAAGGCCAGGCGTCTGCAATCTGGAGTCGGTCTAGACTGTTTGGTAATACTTGTGGCAATAGTGATGGCGTAGCAAGAGGGCAATCGAGCTGGAGATAATCCAGGTCACGCAGACCGCTTAGGGCGCGCAATGCATTATCACTCAACGGTTTAATTTGTGTGACGGTTAGCCTTTTGATATGCGGGTAGTTGCATGCAAGATCTTTGAGATACTCTTCGTTATGCTTTTGACTATTTAGCACTGCAGTCCCCATGTGTTTAAACATTCTGGGATCAGAAAACACCGTTTTGTCTGCATGCTCTTCGACTGTGACAAACGTAATGTGCAGTAGTGCTAGATGTCTTTTTTCTGCTTGCGTCAATGGCTCGGTTATGGTTTTAGAGTGGTATGTGCTCTTGCTCATTGTGGCAATGAATTCTAGTGTTTCTATAGTTTCGATTACTGGATTTGAAGGCTTCTTGTGTGGTGCTTCTCTGTACAGATGTGCGACCTGATGTGCTTTACCAGAGTATGCTGCTACGATTGATATCACCTGTAATACTGTCACTGTCAATATCGATTTTGATAATTTGGGCATTAGTCGACCTGTGTGATTATTTGGCTCTTCGCCTCTGTGAGGATAATCGCATGCTTGAGCAGGCAACTTGCGAGCTACAAATCACTAATTCAATTGTTGTTTGCTGCTCAATGATGTGCAGATCTTTGGGCATAGGTGTGCGACGCTTGGTCTAAGAGAGGCTGCTGTTGTGATGGTGAGCGACAATCAACAAGCGCTGATTTGTGATTTCAGTTATAAGCCTAAACAGCTACGCCGTAGTCTTAGCGAGCGAATGGGTGGCGTAAAATCTACACCCCCAATGCAGCAATCTTTGTCATTGTCCATCCCTTTGGATTGGCTTCGCATCCCAACCATCTCCTAATAACTCACGCTGAGTTCGGAAGTCAAAGATGCTTAGTAATTGTCCTTTTTTTATGCTGTAAATGGGTCTGTGACCGATGACTTCATCGACTCGGCAAATCATATGGTCGGGCATTTTGTTAACTGCAATGGGTCTTGTTTCAATGTCGGTGGTCGTCACCATCTCACCGACTTTGATATCGCGGATTGCATAGACGCCGGTGCCCATACCATTGCCGGTTCGCAAATTAAAAATGCGCTCTTCGTGGTTTTTGAGCTGAATGTTTTGTTGCACAATACGATAGCTGCCTATGCCGACAGCACATAGCAGTGCCAAGAGATAAAACATGCTTTTCATGTAAACATACTAGCATTGTGCTGTCTTTGTGTTGTTGCTAGGTCATTAGCCATCTTGGGCGCCTCGGATTTACGCAGGCGTGGGTACTATGCCCTGTGGGTATAACACTCTAGATCCGCACCCGCGAGTAGCCCATGACAGACGACACCAAACACAAAATTGGCGACAAGTCGGCGCAACCGGGTGATGGCGCTCACAAGCTTGATAATCCCGAGACCAAAGACCTAGTCAATGCTGGCGGCACAGCCATGCGCGGCATCGAGAGCACACGTACAAACAAGAGCAGCGGTAGCTTTGACGAGTCGCAGGAGATGAGCATTGAGATTGACTTTGGCAATGGTCATAGAGAGTCGAGAAGAAATAAGGGACCTGGGGAGACCGGGCAACCTGCCGAGACTACAAAGCCGTCCCGCGAGCAGCTCAGACACGAGACCCTGGGTGCGCTTATTCCATTGGCGCAAGTTGCGGATGTAAAAGCCTTTCCTGTCATGCAGTCTCAGGCTGACCACGCTGATGTGTCTAAATTCCCCCAGCCACAGCCGCTGCCGTTTCGCCCAGAGCTAAAGCCTTTGCCGATGCCGATATTGCCCAAGGATGGGCCATCGCCGATATTGCATCCTCCTCATCCTGAGTCCGCGGCAAAGGCGAGCCCGGAGCCACCGCTGCCGCGTCCAAATGGACCTGTTTATGTTGATAGGACGGTACCATCACCACTGCTGCATCAATCGCACGCGCATGAGGCTGCCAGCGTGGAGTCGGCGGCTTTGCAGGCTGTTGTACCGAGAGGTGCTGACTCGGGTGTTATTGAGGGCGCAAGGGACTTGACGCTATCGCCAAAGGACCAGCCTATTGCTGGATATAGTCCTGAGACGCATGATAAAAATGGCTTTGTCAAAGATCCCGTGGGTTATGGGCTTATGCTCGCGCAGCAGGTGAAGCCTGGGGACGTAAGGACTGATGTGGCTCCTCCGCCTGCTCCTGTTCCACATATTAATAAACCCACGCAATCGCAAGCGCCAGCGCCGGTGTCGGTTCCAGCTCCTTTTTCTCCGTCAGTTAAGCCCGTCTTCAGTCCTGCGCCAGTAGTGCCTGTTACGCATAAGGATACTTCGGTAAGTCCACAATTCCACCCAACACTGGCACCTCAGCCAATTGACTACGCCGAACTAGCTCGTAAATCAAGGGAGCAATCAGAGGCCAGCCTCAAGGAGGAACTGAGCGCCAGAGAGACGCTGAACCAATCAAAGCACACGCTAGAAGTAAACGCGCGTGCGGTTATAACTAATAAGACCGAGTGCGACCAGTTTTTGGCTGATATGAGCGATTTTGAGAAAGGTTATGTTGAGCGCACGCCTCTTGACCGGGCTAAAGCTCTCCTGGAAGTTGCAGAGACTTACAAGCAAGTCGATAGACTGTTGACGGCGTCTAGTGATGCGATACCTCATACAAAGGAGAGCGCACAAAAGCCTGGGGATACACCATGGCGGGTGCAAATAGCGGAGCAGATAATGCACCATGCGGCGGTTCCGACGTCTGTGGATCAGGGACCGATGGCAGTTTGTGTTACCGAGTCTCTTCAAGTAAGGCTTTACTACCGAGATCCCTCCTCGATAGCAAAACTGATTGCTGACGTTGCAATAGGTGGTAAATATTTGGCACGCACAGGGGATAAAAGTTATGTCGTCCCGCCTGGTAGTGAAAATTTGGTGCCTGATGCCTACGCGAGGGCTTATGATTTGCAATCGCTTCTGGCAGGCAAACCAGTGCATGCACTAGGCCGGAGTTATTTCGACCCTCGCAGTTTTGCCTCTCAGGTTTTTGACGTGACGGCCGTCAATATGGCCATATCTGGAAAGCAAGCGGGGAATTCCTCCCATCTCCAATATTTTCAGCCGACTCAGCGCGAAATTGAATCTGTGAAAGTTGAAAAGCAATTTGAAGAGCAGGGTAGCGTTAAAGGGAGTGACGGCAGAAACTGGTCCTGGGCTGATTTTTTAGAAAGTAAATCGGCACCAAACTCAGAAGATGTGGTAAAGCTTAATCGATGGATAACTGGAAAAGTTGAGCAAGGGTTTGTAATTGAGTCTGGAGGTTTATCGCCGGCCGAAGCGGTAATCCCAGCCAATCGTCAATTTTCGGACTTCGGTAATCTTTCTGGGCTCATTACCAGAATTTATCGATCTGAGGAACTGTCAGGAACTCTCTTGAAGCTCAAAGAGTCTCAGCAATGGCCACCGATAGTAAGAATGGATTTGTCTAAGCCGCCCACAAGGGAGAAAGGCGGAGCACACCTTATGGTGATAACAGATATTTCAGCCGATGGTAAGTTGTTGTCCTATGACAACACTTGGGGGAAACAGAAAGACAGAACAGGAATTCCAAAGATTAGTACTGCTGAAATGGGCGCTAGCATTTTGTCTAAAGATATCAACGATTTTACTTATTTATCTGACAGCAAAAAGAAGGGAGCTGATGTATCCTCCAATAAGCAAGTTAGGCTGAGACTGTCAGAATATAGTAGGCTATTGAGCGGAGACGGGATTGATTTGTCTCAGCAAAAACATAAGGACATGTACGAGAGCAAGGAGGCAAAGGACTGGCTTACAATGCATCCATGGGACCGAAGATTGGTCGAATGGAAGAAGGCTATAGATGCACTACTTGCAAAATATCCTTAAGTTTTAGATGTCCGGTTTAGTAGGAGATTTATGCCACTAATAGAACCGCCAGATCCGAATTGGAATGAACCAAAAATCGTGCACCAGTTATTGGTTCAAAAGCAGAGCCCCGCTTACAAGCAAATATTGGCGAGTAAGCATGAAGTTATAGGACCAGGGCCTTCAAACGCTAACTCTAGTCTAAGCGTCCACTTTACCTCTGTGCGACTGACAAAGTTGGATTCTCAAAAATATGATTATCTGCCTTTTACTTTTATGCAGCTGCCTCAGCCTGGCTGGTGGACTCGACGTCGTACCTTACCTGGCCATATTGACAGATATGAATTGAGATTATCGCCCAATCAAGATGCTGATACTATCCTCACCGTCCAAAGTGAAGGTGTGCCTTTCGTTGACGAGTATCCTATTTCTAAAATCTTAAAAGAACCACCGCACGCTCTTTCTTCACAGGAGAAGCATGCCCTTAAAATACGTGAAGTAGAGTCTGAGAAAAACTACACAGCATTACTGCAAGGTAAGCAGGTTTTGTGCTCAGAATCGACTGCAGATGGAAAAATGGAATACCATCTTTTGTTCAATCATAATCCTGATAGCTCAAGTCCATTCATTCCTGCTCAAATCACATTTGAAGCCAAGCCTGCTCAATACAAACGCTACATCCAGCAAATAAAAGCTTGCCTGCAAACAATCAATTGGAACGACAAAGTCACCATTGTGCCTTAGACAGTCTCCTATAGGTTTAGCGCTGGAGAAGTTTATGCCTGTTGATATGCCACCATCTATCGTTGCCGCCAAACCAGCTGCGCATGTGCGAGCAACGATGACACGCGCAGTTACAGGAAAGGCGCCTACGTCGGGGGTTCCGTACAAGCGAATAAAGCTGCAATACTTGCCTGATGACAGGGTTTTTATACCGTACATCAAATATATGCGTCTACCCACGTCTGGTTGGTGGGTCACTGTGCCGGGATTTTTTATGCCTCCAAGTGGGCACAGTTACGATTTTGAGCCATGGGCTCGCTCCGATAATGACACGAGTCTGCATATTTCGTGTGCAGGTCGCCGGCGAGTTGACGATGCTCCAATAACTGAGATCTTAAAGAAGGAACCGCATGAGTTGTCGCAGTCCGAGCGTGAACTTATAGAGCCTGGAATGAATAAATCTGATAAGGTCTATACACGATTTCTTGACGGCAAGACTGTATTGGTCCAAGAATTTTGTTTGAACAACGAGAATAATTACCAAGTTGAATTTAATGCTAATTCTAAAGGCTCTAAGATTGTGGTTCCTGCAACGATTACATTTCGCGCAAAGCCAGCCTCCTACAAGCTACACATCAAGCGAGTTAAAGCCAGCCTTGATACCATAAAGTGGAAAGACATTGAAATGTCTGGAGCGGATTGAGCCCTAAGCCGCTTGTTGCCCACAATTGGAGTAGTTAATGCCACCAGATGTACCGCCCGTATTTCTAAAGCAGCCATCAGTTGCGCATGTGATGTATCTGGTGGCAGATAGTCAGCTAATTTTCAAAAATTTGTCAGGTACGGCTAGGCAACCACACATCGGTCATGTCGGTATGCCAGACACGGATTTCGTTTCGCAAAGGAAGCTGAGTCTCTCCCGAGAAGAGTTTAAGTTTTTGCCGCTGCAATCTATAAAATTGCCAGCGTCCGGACTCTGGACTATGCCTCTGGTCTTTTTATTTTGGAGATAGCTATGCCAATCGACGTGCCACCTGCAATTTATAGTTCTCAAAAACAGGTGATGATTCGCTATCTTGGCACCATGCCCAGAACTTCTCTAACTCAGAGAGTGGCTTTAGAACCCCCTCCATCTAAACCCCGCGACATTGGAGAGCCGTTTACATCTGAAAGAGTTAGAGCATTAAGGTGCCAAAAGTTTGTTTATTTACCTGTGCAAAAAATGAGTCTTCCTGCTCCTGGGTGGTGGACCCAGAGACCGTGGCGTCTGGCAAACGGAGACTCATATATGCTCACACTGTCTCCCGACAATGACAGATCTACAAAACTATGTTTTAGCTCTGATGGGGTGTTAGGAGATAAGAACAGCGGCTTAGGTGCTGCCCTTGATAAGTCACCGCACCTTCTTACTGAAAGTGAGAGAAAAGATTTTGATCCTCCAATACTTAATAGCACAAAGGTTTACTCGCAAAAATTGAACGGCAAGATGGTGTTAGTTAGAGAGTCATTGGTTGATGGCAAAAAGTTGTATAGGCTCGCTTTTAATCACAATCCTGATAGCTCAAATCCATTCATTCCTGCTCAAATCACATTTGAGGCCAAGTCAGCTCAATACAAGCGGTACATCAATCAGATAAAAGCTTGCCTGCAAACAATCAGGTGGAACGACAAAGTCACCATTGTGCCTTAGACTGACTCCTATAGGTTTAGTTCTGGAGACGTTTATGCCTTTTGATATGCCGCCAGTCTTCGTCGCCTCAAACCCACCTCATGGTGTCCCAGCGAAGATGACACATGCAATTGGCGCTAGGGCTGAAAGCCCCCAAGTCCCGTACAAACGTCTCAAGGTGGTCTATTTGCCCAATGAGAAAGTCCATATTCCGTTCATAAAGTATATACGACTACCTACACAAGGTTGGTGGGTTACGGTGCCAGGATTCTCTATTCCTCCGCGGGGATTTGAATACGAGTTTACGACCCGTGAAGGGGATGACGGAGACGCTAACTTAGAAATCGCTAGCGCCGCTCGCAGGTCAGTGGATGACGATCCAATTATAGAAATCCTCCAAAAGCCTCCTCACGTGTTGACGCAGGCTGAGCGTGATCTGCTGGAGCCTAAAATGCCAGACTCGAAAAAATCTTACACTCAGTCTTTCTCTGGCAAAACAGCTTTGGTTGAAGAGTTTGTTTTAAACGGCAAGCAATTTTATCAAATGCAATTCAACGCAAATTCAAATAGTTCGAAAGTGATGGTCCCTGCGTCGATTGAGTTTAGTGCGAAGCCGTCTACATACAAGCTATATATCAAGCGAGTTAAAGCCTGCCTTGATACCATAAAATGGAATGACATTGAAATTTCTGGAGAGGATTAAGCCCTAGGCCGCTTGTTGTTTGCAATTGGAGTACTCAATGCCTCTAGATTCACCGCCCGTATTTCTAAAGCAGCTTTCAGTTGCGCATGTGCGGTATCTGGTGGCAGATAGACGGCTACTTTCCAAAAATTTCTCAGGTACGGCTAAGCAACCACACATCGGTCGTGGCGGTATGCCCGGCACGGATTTCGTTTCGCAAAGGAAGCTGAGTCTCTCCCGCGATGAGTTTAAGTTTTTGCCTCTGCAATATATGAAATTGCCAGCGTCCGGACTCTGGACTATGCCCGCCTGGCAGGCACCTTACGAGAATAGATACCGACTTGAGCTTTGCCTCAAGGGAGATACTTCAGCGGTACTCACATTTGCGTGCGAAGGTGTGCCTTATAGCGCAGGTCCGCAACTCCAGGAAATTTTGAGTAAACCGACACATCGACTGTCTTTGAAAGAGAAGGAGTTGCTAGATCCTAAAATTGGTGATGATGTCTTTGCTTCCACGGAAATCCTGAACGGCAAGCACGTGCTTTGCAGTGAATTCGAGAATGATGGTAAGAAGGTTTATAGCATTTGGTTTAACCATAACCCTGACGGCACTCAACCCATGTTTTTGGCTATGATTGTTTTTGAGGCCAAGCCAAAGCAATATGCAAAAGAGATTGGTCAGATTAAAGAGTGCCTTAAGACAATTATTTGGTTGGATAAGGTTGATATCGTTCCATCTTCAGGTGCAAAATAAGATGCCCTTTGATTTGCCACCGCCTGTGCATTGCTTCCGCACTCCTGTGGTTATGCGTTTGCTCGCCAAAACAGATGATGCTAACTTAGCAGCTCCTGTGCAAGATTATTCAAAAAAAGTTCCTTCTGTGTCTAAAAGTGATGTAGACACATTTGTTCCAGCAGTGGTTACTGATTTATCTAATGACACTTTTAAATATCTGCCAATTAGTAAAATGAAGCTTATGCTCACAAATTGGGTAACGCGAAGGCCCTGGTATGACTGCGGCGGAGAAAGTTATCTACTAGAAGTCGGTCCAAAGTCTGACAAGTCGGCACTTTTATACTTTAACAGTGATGGTGTCGCTGGTGATACCGATGCAGGTTTGGGGAAAGTGTTAAGGGGACCAGCCCATTTTCTAACGGTCGCTGAAAAGCTTTCCTTTGATCCGGAGATTCAGCCTAAGGAAATCGCGTATACGCAGGCTTTGAACGGTAAGATGATACTTGTGCGCCAATCATCATTTCAAGTTAAAAGACGATATGTCTTGAGATTCAATCACAACCCGGATAGCTCTGGAGTATTTGTACCAGCCAAGATTGTTTTTGAAGCCAAGCCAGCGCAATACAAGCGGTATATCAACCAGATAAAAGCAAGCCTACAGACTATTCAATGGTGTGACAAAGTCACCATCGTGCCTTAGATTGAGACTAACCGGCAAGCAGTGCTACGTGGCATGGTTCAATGCTAATTTTAGGGACTTCAATGTGATGGTCCCGGCGACAATTACCTTTAGCGCTAGGTTAGCCTCCTGCAAGCTATACTTCAAGCGAGTCAAAGCCAGCTTTGATACCATAGAGTGGAATGACATTGAAATGTCTGGTGAGGCTTAGCTCGTTACTTTATTTTTGTGGTGATTCTAGATGCCTCAGTACATTCCACCCAACTACGTCCACTTTGATAGACATGCTGATGTGCGCTATGTCGCTGCCAAGCCTGCACCTATTAAAGGTCCAGGTGGTTCTCCTTTTGTAGATATTAGACCGGGATCCTCTTCTGATCGTCCACCCTTTAAGTCCGTACAAGTATCAACTATCACTTCTCCCAAGTATGCCCATTTGCCCATGACATACATGCAGCTGCCTCGACCTAGTTGGTGGACTCTTGAGCGAGAACTCCCACCATATCCCCAGAATTATGATTTGAGGTTAGCTCCTTAAGGCGATAAAACTACTGTACTCAACTTGGTCAGCACCGGACGTCCAAAGCTTGAAGACTATCCTTTGATTGCAATCATGAAAATGCCACCGCACCAATTGTCTGCCGATGAAAGAAAGGCTTTGCAGATTGAGGATTCTTCAAAAATAGCCTATACGGCTTTGCTAAATGGCAAGAAGGTTTTTTATGAGGAGTGGGCCAATAGAGAAGAAATGGGTTTGCGCATTGAGTTCAATCACAATCCAGACAACTCTTGCGTACTTCTTTTCTTCGGTCATCAAATTTAAAGCCAAGCCAGCGCAATACAAGCGCTATATCAATCAGATAAAAGCTTGTCTTAAGACAATTAAGTGGAACGACAAAGTCACTATCACACCTTAGCCTGAGTAATCGCTTACATCTAAAAATGTCTACGTGAGTAGACGCAGCTCTCGCGCGCAGCCATAATACTGGTCAGACAGACTTCTCTGATTTTCGCCATCTATCGGTGCCGCTAAACCAGCTGCGCTTATGCGAAAAAACAATGACACGCCTGGCCGCCGTCAGCAGCATCGTTGCACGGGCAACCCGGCAACATCGGCGCGGCGATCCCGCAACGAATACGCCTGAGCTTAGGGAGCAACCGTTTGCGGAAAGTATCGTTTGATGATACTATTGGTAAACGGTACCGCATTGGAAAGGTATCTTGAACCAATACTTTCCTCGAATGCAAGCGCAGGTAGGATGAACAGAGGGGCTATAGCGAAATACATAGATGAGCTGCCGGCAAACGGCCGTTATACGTTTTGTCGTGCAGAGCTTCAGCAAAGATTTGCCGTGTCCGATGCGGCGATTAAGCTCGCTTTGAATCGGCTGCAGAAGAACGGTCGGGTCGTTAGCCCACGACGTGGATTCTATGTCGTGGTACCGGAAGAATACAAGCATAGCGGAGCCCCTCCGCCGACTTGGTTCATTCATGCACTCATGAATGATTGGCAGTCGAATTACTACGTCGGGCTGCTTAGCGCCGCCGAGATACATGGCGCCGCGCATCAGCGTCCTCAAGAATTTCAAGTAATGTGCGATCGTGCACATCGTATGATTGACATAGGACGCCACCGAATTCGATTCTTCAAAAAATGGAATCTAAGTGAAGTGCCTACCATACAACAAAAGACGCCCACCGGATTTATGAAAGTATCTACTCCCGAAGCAACTGCATTGGACCTCGTAAGGTACTACCAAGACGCTGGATACTTCGGAAATGTGGCAACCGTAATTTCGGAGTTGGCCAATAAAATGAACGCGCACAGTTTAGTTTCCACTGCAAAGCTTCGGGTAGAACTGGCGGTCGTACAAAGGTTAGGTTATTTGCTCGAACTGGTTGAGAAACAGAAACTCGCTGATTCCTTGCACAATTGGCTTTGCACGCAGTCACCACGTGTGACTAGCCTCCGAACAGATTTGGAGTTGGCAGAATCGTCCTTGAATCGACGTTGGTTACTCTATATAAATGAAAAAATAGAGGTGGACCAATGATACCGCGCACGGTGCTCACGGTTTGGCGCACGCACCATGCTCCTTGGCCGGGCGATGATCAGGTTGAGCAAGATCTTGTAATTTCTAGGGCTCTCGTCGAATTGTATTCGGATAAATTGATAGGAGACAGCCTCGCATTTCGTGGCGGAACTGCCTTGAATAAGCTGTTCCTGCCGTCAATGAGCCGCTATTCAGAAGACATTGATCTGGTCAAGGTCCGCGCTGAGCCTATAGGACAGGTGATGGGAAGAATCAGGGAGTTGCTTACGCCGTGGCTCGGAAAACCGAAATACAAGCAGACCGAATCGATGGTCACATTGCATTTCTCGTACACGGCAGAGCCACCGCTGGAAACCCCTATGAAGCTAAAACTCGAAATAAACACCAGGGAGAATTTCGCTGTTTATGGATACGAGAGACGTTCGCTTGAAGTCTCGTCTGAATGGTTTTCTGGAAAAGCAGATATTAAAACATTTGCTCTGGACGAGCTGCTAGGCACAAAGCTTCGAGCGCTTTATCAGCGAAAAAAAGGACGAGATCTGTTCGATCCCTGGTTGTGTAATTCATCGTTAAAGGTTGATCCGGAGCGAGTCGTAAATAGCTTTGTTCAGTATATGAGCCACAACAACATCAAGGTATCGCGCGCAGAATTCGAAGAGAACCTTTTAAAAAAGCTGGCAGATCCGTCCTTCCGCGATGATATACGCCCGCTTATCCGTTCAGGTGTAACCTACGATGTCGATGAGGCAGGCCGATACGTGTTGGATGAAATCGTAAGTCGACTGCCTGGCAAACCTTGGAAGCGCCTGGTCTAATTGCGCTTTATAGAGCCTAAGGTTGTACAAGCCGGAGCAACTTGGCGGACTTGACGGTGCCCCCAATGTCGGGGCAAGTGACCGAGATTGGCAGGTTTAGGGCGGGGGTACCGTTTTAGCCTTGCGCTCATTACTCATTCTTCTGCAAAAGTCGATGCGCACTCCACTCCAATCACAGCATTTTCGTCTGTCAACTTAATCAGCTCGTTGCGACTGGCAAATAGCTGGTCAAAGAAGTTTGTTTTCCCGACATGTTTACTCGCCTTTATGACAAATGACGCGCCCCAGCCCATGCGTCTTTCAAGCTTCATAGTAGTCGCGTACTGCTTTAGCGTGCGTGCATAGTTGTCGTAAGCCTGGCGGATTTTATCGGATTGCATCTGGGCTGCGGCAGGGGTTTTCCATTCTTGTGGGTTTTTAGTTTTTGCCGCCGCTGTGAGGTTGCCTAACGCTTCGGATACTGTGTATTTTTTATAGGCAGTGTCCTCCAGGCTAAGGGCTCGAAGGTCTTTTACAGTTTGGTCTGCATCATCGCCTCGCTCAGTTTGCAGATAGGCCTGCCTGAGCTGGTTCATTACTTTGGAGATAACCTCTATCGACATCCCTCGTTGCCACAAGCTCTTGGCGCGGGTTAAAAGTACGATGGCTTCTGTCTCGTTTTTAGCATTCATCTCGTCTTTTGCCAGAGCCACAAGCAATAGACAAAACTTCTCACGCACGCTGGGGTCGTTTGGTGCTTCACTTAGTGCCTTTTCGTAAAATGGCACCGATTCTTTTGTCATGCCATAAGCGTCCAGGTGAGACGCATTGGGTTTGGTTTTTGTTTGAGGCCAGTCCGAATCATGCTCGAGATTTTCGGCTGCTTTAGTATTGCCTGTCTGCAAGTATGCATATTGCAGACGATTGAGCACCAGAGTCTTGAGGCTTTTTGATTGGCTTTTGGCGGACCCAAGCTTTGCTCGGAGCAATAGATCAATAGCCGTTTTATTGTCATGATTTTGAGTGTAAGCCTTTGCCAATGTGGCAAATAGATAGCAAATTGTATCCCGCGTCTGACTATCCCTGGCATCATTGAGTGCGGCATTGTTTAGCGCTGCCAGTGCCGCTTTGTTGTCTCCAGTCCTTAGATGGTCATAGACTGCGTTGATATCATCGCGCACGTTGGATTGATAGAGTGACTTCAGTGCCTCCGTGTCTGCAGTAGTCAGCACTCCGACCGGCGCTGCCGGTATATGTGTCCACATGATGTCTTGTTTGTTTGAGCTGTGATTGAGACCGATGCTGTGTCCGATCTCGTGGAGGCACAATGTCGCTATGCATCGTTTGCGCGCATCATCATTAAAGGTGCGCCTATAGTTGCCGGGTGTCAGTGTAAGTAGCTTCAAATTGGCTCTCAAAATATGACCACTATTATTGACAGATCTTTCGCAGACACCGGCGGCATCCTTAGATTGCAGCTGTGCTTGCTCGCTGACCCATGTGCATGTGATGTCTGCTTTTGACTCTGTCTGCTCAAATGTAAATTGTATTTTGCCGTTGCTCTGCTTTTGCCAGGTATCAAATGCATTGCGCAGCAACTGAGCATCTCCACTTTTGTATCCTGCCAGCTTCGAATTTGCATTATCTGTTGGTATGTATACTTTGAGCGGCAATTTACCAGATAACCATTTGTTTAGTTGATTTTGCTTGCCACCGGTTTGTATCACATCTAGTGGCATAGACCAGGAGTTATCGGCAAGCTCAAGCTCAATCAATTTGATTTTGACCTTGATTTGCTCGATTGAGCGATGAGTGGGGTTATTGATTGCCAGTCTCTTAAGGAGGTCCAGCGCATCTTCGGTCTCGTTAAGTCGAGTTTTGATCAATGCCTGGAGTACGGCTACCTCAACATCTGATGGCTGCACGCTTGCTTGTTTGCGGGTGGAGGCTACGTCATTGAGAGCATTTGTCAGATACGCGATATCGTCTCGCGCCAGGAGCAACTCGTTGATCTCGGCTGGGCTCGCGCTCATTAGCCACTGCTCCGTGCGTCCGTATTGCTGGTGGTAAATGCAGCTGTATGCGGTATACAAAAGCTCCCAGGACTTGCGTCTGCTCTCTGGAGCGATGACAACTTCCTCTAAGCCCATTGGGTTTGATTGACCCACCATTGGGGGCTTATGTGGTGTGTTGTCGTCGGTACGTGCAGCGCGGCAATCCGTGCCTATCAGCAATGTGCCAAGCAGACCGAGTGCCACGATTTGCAGTTTTGCGCTCATATTACCTTTGACTGGTACCATGCTGGACTGAGTCTTGCATTTTAGGAGATGCTGTCGACAAATGCTAGCGGGGTTGATATTGTGGCTCTAAGTTTGCTGGTGTGCCTATCTGCATCAACATCTTCTGATACTACTTCGATCGATAAGCTTGTTGCAAGCTGACTGATACATAAGCAGGATTACCAACTTGTTCTATGATTTCCGCTGCCACACTGTTTGCCATGCCTCAAACTCTGAAGGGCGCACTCGGTAGCGAGCAATATTACCTTCATGTAGAGCTAGGATCTCGTCTTCAGCGACGCGTTGGAATTCATCCCGGTCGTTGCTTTCTAAATTGTCTGACGTCCATGCCTCTAGATATCTAAGTGCAGCTGCGCGATCGAATTGGTCCTTTACGATAGTGCCGACCACTTCGCGGAGAGAATCTCGATACTTGAGACGAAACGGATCGGGTTCACCCAGTGACTGGCGAACTGCTTTATAGCGTTCAGCTGAGCGTTTATAAGCCCAGAGATAGATTTCCGTGAGTAGTTCTACTTTGTTTAGTTCGTATACTGCAAGAGTTGCCTGCACATATAAGTCTTTTGGCACATCGGCAAACGTAAGCGGAACTAGATTATGCTTGATCAGTGGAATGTTGGCTGCCAGGCGTGAAACTCGTTTGTTGACGTGCTCAAATGGTTGAAGGTAGGGTAAATGAACCATGATAAAGAAAGACTGTTCAAAAGGATCTGTGATTGCCGTTGCTGTATCTAAGATTTGGTTGAAGCATTCCTCGATAATCTGTGGTACTGCAAGCGGTCGAAACGATGATTGCCCAATTTCAACTTCAATTTGACGAAGGCTTCCTGCTGCCTTCGGATCCGTTAAAAGGTTGTTTGCCAAAACACCGTGCAAGTTCCGAATAGTTAGTCTGTTGAATCCTATCTCGTCAGCGTTATCAACAAGGAATTCAATCGCATCTTTATGATTTAGGATCATTTGCGCTTCAAGCCGGTCTTTACCCTGTGCCTCTTTGCCAAACGCGATCAATCTTTTTGTGTCTAGAATGCTATATGTATTGCCTTCCAAACGACTTGAATTCCAAGATAGATCAATGAGCAAGCGATCCAAGATGTTTCGCGCGTATGTACCTGCCGGTTGGAATCCAATTTTGACTGCGCTTGTTTCATGAAGTTGGGTGCGCTGCGCTTCCGAAAGATAAGCACTTTCGTTTGGTCTATAAGAATCCAGAAAGTCCCTGTTGTAACCAACTATCGTCCTTAAAAGCAGCGGACGCGAAACATTTTTCTGAATGTCTCGCGCTGCCCGAGACAAAGGCACCACTTCTGGTTCTATCTCTGTACTGACGTTGACCGATGCCGGAAAGTATTTCATTCCACGACGTTGGCCTTCAGTTAAGGCTCTTCCTTGCCCTGCAAGATAGCGCAGTCGATATTGCAGCGTGCGGTGAGGGAGACTGCTGCCACTGGCAGCGCTTATAAATTTGAGGTCAACCCCATTAGGGTGAGCCTTAAGTATCTCCTCGATAACTTTAAGATCTTCTTCTGGTATCTGTTTAGCCATGAGTCAGTCTGTTCTGCATGAGCTTTAACCGTTATATAGGCAATAATGTGTCACTTTAGGCAATTATATACCACTTTAGGCAATATCATATCATATTAGGCAATATTGTAAGGCTTTAGGCAATTATAAGGCGCATTAGGCAACTATGTGTCCTTCACGGTGCAGCGTGACTTTGGTCAAATGTATGATGGTTTTCGTCTACAGGATGCGTGACCGTTCCAAATTTGAGAGTTGATCAGCTTCTGATCTCCGAATTGTGGTTGGTCTAATAGTTACTTATATTTCTTCAGCTTTTCAATTCGTTTTGACATTGGGGTGTTTATGCAAAAGCGGGCTGTAGATTATGCTGTCGATTTCATAACTGGCCAGCCTTTTAATTTCACTGATCGTCAACCACAAAAACATGCGGGGATTGACCGCTTTGTAGTCTTCGTCGCAAAGGCTGGCATTGATAAAAGTGGTGGCGCCTATGGTGTTCTGACCATAGCCGCTATGGATGTGACCAAAGATATGATATCGAGGCGGCTGCTCCATTGTGTCGAGCTTCTTGCGTAATTCTTCGCAGCCAACGCTCTGCGGCGGACCGTACCTACCATCTGTCACATCCATGATGCCGTAAGGTGGTCCATGGGTAACTAAAATATCCAGACCATCAGGGATAATGTCCCAGACTGGCTTTATGTCCTCGCCGCGGTCTTTCATGTAGTACCAGTTAAAAAACGTAGGCGTCCAGGGACTTGCCCATATCTTTAAGCCAGCATATGTATAAGGCTCGTCGACTAGTATTTGTGCATGGGTCAAAATCGTCTTTGCCAGCGGCAACTCGCGCTCAAGTATTTTGTCGTGGTTGCCTGGTGTCACGATACATTGGTCATACAGATGGCGATTTCTTCCGAGAAAGGCGTTAAATTCAATAAGTTCATTCATACTGCCGACCGTCGTCAAATCGCCAGCAATTATCAATAAATCGCACTCCGGTACTTGGAATGGTCGAGTGGACGTCGCTGGTGGTAGCTATTTTAGTCATAATGATATTTTGTCAAAATCCGCGCTTTTGAGATAGTGGTGCAAAAATCTGCTTTGTTTCATCGTCGACTACAGGACCACCATGGACAACTATGTCTGTTTTGGGAAACCACTGTTTAAACAGCGCCATCTCGGCTTTTGTGTAAGGGGGTGTGCCGGGTAGCTCCAACCGCTCCAGATGCAGTACGGAGAGCTTACCAATCCCTTTTGTCGTGACCTTGGTTTGTCTGAGATCTAGTTTTTTAAGCGATTTGAGTTGCACCAGGGGCGCTATCACATAGTCAGTGACACTATTACTGTGCGGTATCGCTAATTCGACAAGGTCTGGGCATTGAGAGACATACTGAGCGCCCTCTCTGGTTAGTGCCACACTATCTATGCGCAGTACCCTGAGAGTTTTGCAGTTAGGCAAAAACCGTAGATTACTCATCAGTAAGCGGCAGGCTCCGGCATCAAGGACCTGGAGCTTTGGTAGTTTTGGTAGCTCCGCAAAACTCTCGCCAGTGATGTCTGTCGCAAACAATGTCAACTGTTCGAGATTGCTAAGTGCTGCAATGTTTTTGAGCCCAATATCGGAGACATCGGACCGAGCTACATCCAGGTAGCGTAGTGATTGTATCTTGCATATGTTTATCAGGGCTTTGTCAGTCAGGGTCTCGTGCTTGCTGGACTTGTTGCCATCATCACTATCCATGTCGAGCATTTGCATTTTGAGAGCATCGATGCCTTTGATGGTGGCAAGCTCTGAGCTGTTGTGAGCACCGTAACTATTTACGATGAGAGCCAGGACAGAGTGTTTTGGTACTTTGACTGCAAAAGTGCCTCTGGCCTCATGCAAGATGGTGCCCTGGATATCGTGCAAGCCGTCAATCGCTGATTTGGTAGTGAGCACAATTGCACCGACTGACTGTTTAGTTGGGCACTGAATTGTTCTTGTCTCCAGTGTGTCAGCGGCTGGCGCTTTGGACTTTGCTTGGGCTGGTGTAAATCCTGGCAGGGGCATGCTTACGAGACCGAGCAATAGACACGCTGCCAAATTTGTTGTATAGCGCACCATTGTGGCCGGTTTTCCTGTCTTAATTACTCTGTCGGAGGTGATTTTCATAGAATGGCTTTTCAGTATAGCCTTATGTTGCGCCAGTTAGCGCGCGGATTAGTAGGTTGGTTTGAGCTGTCTTTCGCTTGTTTGGGACGGCTTGTCTTTGTTCGACTGTCTAACAAGCTCATATTCTCTAAGTGAGCAACTCTTTACGAAGTCAAACAAGCTGAGTAGTTGACCCTTTTCTATTCCGTAAATTGGCCTGAGACCAATCACGTCGGAGGCATGCATTATTAAGTGGTCTGGCATCTCATTGATTGGCAGCAATCTTGTCTCCAGTGCGTCAGCTGTGACCAGGGCGCCCACTTCGATCTCTTGCACAGCGTAAACTGCTGTACTTATCCGACCTGTTTCTAAGTCTTGGATCCGAGTCTCTAGCTTTCTAATGGGTTCTCTACTTTGCCAAATGAGAAAGCCGCCAAAGCTAATGGCACTCACTATACCTAAAATTACAAATAATCGAGGCATAAATCAATCTTATCATTCAGGTTCGATGCTTCAAATGGCGCCTTGGACTTTTGTTTACCGATGCCAATTAACATCGCGTCGTCATCGCAACTTGTCCACAACCATGTCCTTTGTTATGATGTCGTAAGTTGTCACCGTCAAAGAGGATAAGACAATGCGTACAGATATCCACAACTTCCACTGCTTTCGAGCCAACTAGCAAGCGCAAACGCGGCTACCCCTCAGAGACACGGGTAAAGCGCGGTGATCGTGTTGTGCATGGAGGCAAAGAACTCATCGAAAAGCTCGGACGCAATGATTTGTGCCCGTGTGGCTCTGGTCGACGCTTTAAGCGTTGCTGTATGCACTCAGGTTGTTTTTGACGGAAGTCAGAGAGACCACTATTCAAGATGAGTGATCGACCGAGTAAATCTGAAGTGATGAGCGAGATTGGAAAGATGAGTGTGAAATGCTCAGATTTATCTTCCAATCTTTGCCATCAGTATGACCTGGATGGACCCCTGGGTATCTCAACGCGCTTGGTTAGCTCATCTAGCTTGTCAAATAAAGTAGCCAGGCGACTGAGAAACACTTTGTCTGTCTTTATCGACCGGCGCTCATCGCTATTAAGGGTGGCATTGATCGGTGCTGTTAGCTTGCTTATTTCTGTAGTTTCGCTATGGGCTAAGTATGCTGTCTTGTAAATTATGTCGTCAATGTTTTGACCGGCGTCTTTGCCATCGCTTTCTGCTGCCATTTCTACCTGTTTAAAAATCAATCTCACCACCATGTCTGTGCCTTCATGTCGCAGACCAGCCACATTCATTTGTGCTCCATCAAAGTCTGCTGCGCGCAGTGCTGCTGTGAGCTGTGGTATCGTGCGCGATGCTGTTAAAAAATTGGCAGATACTGTTTTGGGTATTGATGCCGATTTGGTTGCTATGACATCGGTAAGTTTAATTGCCTTGCCATTTAATAATAGTTGGTAGTCAAATATTATCTCAGCACTGATGGCGGCGAGCCCATCTGGCAGTGGTCTAAAGAGTCCGACCCGCTCGATAGCATCGAGAGCGCAGCGATCATATAACGGACAGCTAGAGCTGGTGGTCAATTTGCTGGATAAGATTGCGCCAGTATTTGAAATATGCACAGTGACCTTTGCCGTGCCAGGCGATGAGCACTTTGGCGGATAATAGTTGCGCATCACGCGCCTTCTCAGGTCATTTTTGTACGGACCGAGATCGTACTTGGAGAGGCTCGATGGCGCCTCGGTTTTATCCGAGCGCTGCTGTTTTTGCTGTGATGGCGCCTTTGTTGTCGACTTTGTCTCTGTCTGACCAGAGCATGGTGGCATAGCTGTCCCGACTGTCATAGCTATTGCAACAGGCAAGAGTGAGCAAAGCGCTGCCCAAGGTTTTGTCATAGCATTACCTGGTAAAAAGTTTGAGTTTAGAGTTATCACTCAGTTTTAGTCTTTTGAGCAGAGATAAGCCATGGGAATAACCCGGTATCTTTTAGATTACCTTGCCGGTTGCTTCTCAGTGCATTGATCAATTGTCCACTTATGCAAATCCTTGTAGACAGCGTCTCCGCTGCTATCGAGTGTATGAATCGCGGGGTAGTAGTGTAGCTGTTTGTCACATCTTGCCTCGCGGTAGATGCTGCTAGACCAGCACGGCGGCTCAACAACATCAAATAGTCCCGCACCTATAAAGAGCCGTTTGTCCTTCATTGTACTTACTCGGCTGGCACCATAAGGCTGAGAGCAGAGCGCCGCTGCGCCTATGACATCGGGCTCGTAGGACGCTGCGCTTATGACTGACGCTCCACCCAGTGAGTGTCCAATTACGATGACCTTTTTGAAACCGAGCTGTTTGAGCCACTTGACGGCCGCGCGCACATCGTGCACCGTGTCGGGAAATGGATCTATTTGACGGAAGCATAAATGCACGGTCGAGACACCACTAGCGGTGAGGTCATTGCCAAGGCGCTCGTATAGTCCTGCCGCTGGGCTGTCAAATCCTGTACCAATGCCACCAACGACCACAAGACCGGTGCTAGCATCTTTGCCAGGATAGTAATGCATTGATATCGGACCACGCTTTGTCTGTATTGTGATAAGAGTTGTAGCCTTTACTGTTTTATCCTCAGACTCTGTCGACTCCAAGAGTGTGGGTTTAGTCAGGCTCTCCCAGTTGTTGTCGGCTACGGGAGGTAAAGGCAAATGTGTAAATGGTGTCAGGTCATAAAATACTGATATCGCACAAGCAAGCAAAAGCCAAGGAACTAGTCTCATTGCTCTTTGTCGGTATGTGCTTGCTGGCAATGTCATTAACTACTCTGCAAATTAAATCCCAATTTAGATATTTAAGCACCTATCGGTGATTTGCGCGTACTTGCCGCCTTTGCCAGCAGAGCATCCTTGCTATAATGAGCCCCTCAAATCTCATATTTAGAGGTCTCTTTGATGCTCTCTGTGTTTTGCTCGCCATCTAGATACGTACAAGGCAAAAACGCCACTGCCGCTCTCGCCACCGAGATGGCAAAGTTTGGCTGGTCGGGTAAGGTGATGATTATCGCCGGCAGATCAGCGGCTAAGCTCTTGCAAGAGACCTGGCATAGCACTTTGCCGTCATCTGGATTTACTCCTGTCGTTGAGCGATTTAAGGGCGAGTGCTCTGCCGATGAAATCGCCAGACTGGTAGCCATTGCCGAGCAACAGAAGGTCACAGTAATTGTTGGTGCCGGTGGTGGCAAAGTGCTCGATACCAGTCGTGCCGTTGCTGCCAAACTTGATTTGCCAGCGGTCAATTGTCCTACGGTAGCATCAAGTGACGCTCCCTGCAGCGCACTATCGGTGGTGTATCACCCGAGTGGCGAGTTTGATCAGTATTTCTTTTACAAACGCAATCCAGATCTTGTTTTAGTCGACACCACGGTGATTGCTCAGGCACCACCGCGGCTATTGGTTGCTGGCATGGGGGACGCCCTGGCCACCTGGTTTGAGGCAGATACTGTGATTAATGCTAAAAAAGCCAATCAACTCGGTGGTGCCACCACTATGAGTGCTAGGGCGTTGGCGCTGCTTTGCTATGAGACATTGATTAGTGACGGCGTCGCCGCTCTCACAGCTGTGCGCAACAAGTCAGTGACACCAGCACTTGAACGTCTGGTTGAGGCTAATACCTTGCTATCTGGTCTGGGCTTTGAGTCGGGTGGCTTGGCTATAGCGCATAGCGTGCACAATGGGCTGACAACTTTGGCTGAGACTCACAAATACATGCACGGCGAAAAAGTCGCCTTTGGCTTACTGGTGCAACTGGTCGCTGAGGGCAAGCCGTCATCCTTGATAACTGAGGTGATGAGTTTTTGCGCCAGTGTTGGCTTGCCCGTCAGTCTAGAGCAGCTCGGTGTGACCGGGATTTCAAACATTCTCCTGCGTGGTGTGGCTGAGCGTGCTTGTGCACCAGGCGAGACTGCGCACAATGAGCCGTTTGCGGTGGATGCTGATTTAATACTGGATGCGATGGTGACGGCTGACGCTATTGGGTCGGAGTTTTTGCAAAGAATAGGCGCTGCTTGAAGTAAGACACCGCTTTGTACAGAGGATTGTGCTTTGAAAAAGTTTTCACGCTGGGCAGCTTGGCTAGATCGCAACGATTTAAATGGTGTTGCTCAAAATAGAATTGGTGTATACGCCCTAGCAATTTCATCGAAGGATATCTCTGGCGAGCCTTTTTCAATGAGAAAGGAAATAAGATACTTCGGAATGACAAATTCACTTGGCGGTCTTAAGAGCCGACTGTCTAGCTTTAACCGAACAATTCATGGCAAGAAAGGGCACGGTGGCGCTAGGCGTTTTAAAAAAGTGCATACAAATCCTACTAGGCTGGTTGAAAAGCTGTATGTTGCAGTAAGCCCAACCGATTGTGTAGAGCACAGAGGAACACCGAAAGGTCTGATTTTGATGGGCAAGGTAGCCAAGTTCGAGTATGAATGTATGGCATCTTATCTGGAAGCCTTTGGGAAACTACCCAGGTTTAATCGCATGTCGTCAGCAAAAGACACCTCTGAAGTTGAATAGTGTCCTTTAGCGATAATATCTCCTTTTGCCGGGCAAACTATATTTGACCGCTTTGTGTCGTGTTGGCGTCAGGAGAGTACTGCTTACCATATGATCAAAACCAAAAAGGAAGAAATGGCTAAAGCCAGCTTTAGAGAGCCTCCCATTGAGGCTGCCTACCTCGAAAAGCCGGTCCACCTCCAGACTCGCAGCGATCGCTATGAGGCGGGTCGAGCGCTCCGGGTGATATGCCCGCGTGAGTCCCACGCCGAGTTTACCCGGGATAGGGACGGGCGCCCTGACCCCATTGAGCTTTTGATAAAAACTGGAGAGGGTCGCATTGAGCAGCTTTTGCCTATCCGCTATGGGCGGATGCTGACCTCGCCTTTTGCCTTCTTCCGCGGGGCGGCGGCGATTATGGCGGCGGACCTTGATGTATCGCCATCGACTGGTTATGCCGTGCAGGCCTGTGGCGACTGTCACCTTATGAATTTTGGTGCCTTTGCCTCGCCCGAGCGCAATATTATTTTTGATATTAATGATTTTGATGAGACCTTTCCTGCTCCCTGGGAATGGGATCTAAAGCGTCTGGCGGCGAGCTTTGTCATTGCCTCGCGCAACAACGGACACAAGCGCGCTGATGCTAAGGCTGCTGCTGCGAGAGTGGTGCAGGCTTACCGTGATAAGTTGCGTGACCTGTCCAAGATGAAGACTCTGGAAGCCTGGTACTCCTATCTCGATTACAAGGCGCTTATCGATATGACTGAGGACACTCAGCTCAAAAAACGGCGCAAAAAGGTCCTGGCAAAAGCGCTCAGTCGTGACTCGGTAGAAGAGTTTGTCAAACTCGGTCACGTAGTCGGTGGCAAACCTCGCATCAAAGACCAGCCGCCACTTATTTATCACCAGGAGGGGCATGATACGCCCGAGTACAAGGCTCGTATTTTAGAGAGCGTTGACCGTTATCGCCAGTCTCTATCAGTCGATCGTCGTGTGTTGTTTGACCGCTATGAGCTGGTGGATAATGCAATGAAAGTTGTCGGAGTCGGAAGTGTCGGCACCACATGTGGTATCGCTCTGCTTTTTGCGGCAGAGGAAGATCCATTGTTTTTGCAGGTCAAAGAAGCAAATCAGTCTGTGCTTGAGCCTTATAGTCATTTTGCAAATCATGATACCAATGGCGGTCGTGTCGTCAATGGACAGCGCTTGATGCAGGCGGCTAGCGATTTATTCCTCGGGCATTATGTCGGTGATAGCGACAAGCATCATTACGTAAGACAGCTCAGAGACGTCAAAGTAAAGCCGCTTGTGGAGATTTTTAACCCCGGCAATATGCTTGGCTTTGCGCGCAATTGTGGCTGGGCTCTGGCTCGTGCTCACGCCCGCTCTGGGGATGCTGCCATTATCGCCGGCTACATTGGTAAGGGTGATACGTTGCCAGACGCCATCGCTCAATACGCCGAGAGTTATGCCGACCAAAACGAAAGTGATTACAAAAAGCTTGTTGAGGCAATAAGAGAGGGGCGCATAGAAGTCTATACCGAGTAATCTACACAGACTAATGCCTTGGTTTAGAATCTTCGAAATCCCTGTGGTGACATCTGCACGCCGGCACCCGTGCCCGTCTCGGGCGCGCTGACGGCTATTTGAGCCAAACATGTCTTGTGCAATACGTGTAAGCTGCTATTAGCAAAGGTATCCATATTTCCGCAGACAACTGGAGCCGATATGACACTTTGTCCAATAGCCTTGATGGTGCATTGCACCGGCTGTCCTCTCGTCAAATTTTGCCCGGCAAAGACAATCATTGGAGACTTTGGTAAGACGTCGGCAGATAAGCCGCCACACTCCACCGATAGCAAAGGTGACGATGAAAACATGGCGCCCGGCGATGACGAGGCCTAGACCTGCCTATCTCGTGCAAGTGGCATAGGCTTGCATCTGTACGCGGATGCTTTCGGTCCTGCCGCCATTCATCACTTCGTATCTTTGATTGCCGTTCCACTCAGGGCTGGTCATCGGGCCCGTCTGCCATAGCACGCTGCCGCCCAGTGCGCTGTATGAGTAAACGCCGCTGCCCAGGCTCATACCGTTAGGCGAAAACAGCTCATAGTTGCCGCCAGGCTTGATCATAATGAATTGGTTGATGCGGGTTGTGGCGCCAGAAATGTAATACTTGCCGACACTTGGACCGACGCTCGTGTCCACAATTGGCGCTGTTACTGGGGCATTCATGCGAGAAATCGGCTGAACGTTTTGCCTGACATTGGATGGTGAAGTCTGCACTGGACCGGATACGGGACCAGATATAGGACCAGATACAGGTCCCGAGACTGGACTGGAGACCGCGCCAGACTTGTCTTGTGACTTTTTAAAGAGTTTGGGCCAGGCTTGGGCGGCGCCCGGGCAAATAATCCCGGCAATGGTCGCTACCAATATAGTCGTGGCAATCAGCAAATTGCTTGATTTCAAGGAACCTGGGCGGGCCATACGGGGTCTCCAGAGTGTGACCAGTTCAATTTAACACGAATTTTCATACCTTGTTAGTTGCCAATTACTCAGTCTCATTTTTATATGAGTTTGTTCTAAATGCATGGCTCGCCTAAGTGATTTTGACATTGCTGCGGTAGGATGTCCTCAGGTTTCAAGATTTTGACTCAGAGTCTCGAATATTAGCTTTTTAAATTTGTGGAATAGGAAAGTTGGCTGGCAAAAGGCAATTTGAAATTACTGAAAGAGATGTTATCCATTATTTTGGAAACACCCTGGCTGGGCGAGGCAACGACTATCAGCGCGCAGGACGGGTTGATGTCGTCAGTTATGATCCGGAGTTTAAGCTTTTGGTGGCTTTGGTGCAGGGGTCGAGAAGCTCCCCTTACAAAGTAAAAGTTGAGTTTGGCTCTCGGTCAAAAGTGTCTGATGTGCGCTGTAGCTGTCCTATGGCTGGCTTTTGTAAGCATACAGCGGCTGCGGTCTATGAAGTAATACGCAGTGGGTTGCTACCTGACTCGGACGCTGCAGCAGCTTCTTCTGCGCCTTTTGTGGTTCCTACTACTACTACTACTACTACTACTACTACTACTTCTTCTTCTTCTTCTTCTTCTTCTTCTTCCGCTCTTTCAGATGATCAGGGTGAGAGCCCCTTGCCCTCCCGTTTGAACAATTGGTTGAGCCATCTGGAGGATGTAGTTGGTGGTGCTACTGCTGATACTCCAGGTAGTGCCAAGAAGGTGCTTGAGTTTGAAGACATCTTTTATGATAAAGTGCATTATTGCTTAGGCCTTGATTCTGCTGGCAAAATTGCTGTAGAGCCCGTAGTGGGCATTAAGTATTTGCACGGTGGGTGGAGTCGTAGTCACCGTGCTGACTTGGATCGAATAGTACAAAATAGCGCTACATACGCTGATGAAGCAGATCGAATGATTGCTGGTTTAATTCTCAGTGTGCGCTCTAACAATTCCTGGATGGATCGACTCGCACTACCAGAGATACCAGATCTAGCTAAACTCCTTGTCACGAGTATGGTAAGCACTGGACGTTGCTTTTGGAAGTCTTTTAACAATGACCCATTGTCACTGGCTCCGCCAAAACAGGGCAGATTTGTCTGGAAGGCAGATAAAAACGGTAAGCAAAGTCTCAAAGTGGCTGCCGATGACGGCGCCGTCGTGGGATTGGCTGGTGCGGCCTGGTACATTGTGCCAGAGAGTTGTGTCATTGGTGCACTCGTGATGCCTGTGCCAGACGGAGCATTAAAGACAATATTGTCCGCGCCTGGCATTGAACCTGCTCAGGTAGCTAGCTTTTCCAGTGCTCTTTCTCGCCTGACTAAGGATATTCCGCCACCGATTGCCGCTTACCAAACTGAGTCTATTTTGGTCGAGAGCAAGCCTGTTTTAAACCTGTCAATGATGGTGCCAGCTCGTTATTACGCAAGCAAATGGGAGCAGCCCGAGGCCTGTGCCATAGTGACTTTTGACTACGGCAAAGTGAAGTTTAAGAATCGCACCTCTGCTGAAATAAAGGTGGTAGAGGACGACAGAATCACAATTTATAAGAGGGACCTGGCAAAGGAAGCAAGTTTAATTGATCGTCTTTATGATTTTGGCATGGTCGCAGTACCAAATGGTACCGCCGCCACCGCTCAGAATATTTTGAAGTTTAAACCAAACTCCGACAGCCATTGGTTTAGCTTTATGGCAAATGATTTGCCACTGCTGGAGCAAGAGGGCTGGTTAATCGACATTGATAGATTTTTTAAATATCAAGTCGTGGTGCCCGAAGCAGAGTGGAGTGCAGATGCTACCAGTGGGTCTGACTTCTGGTTTTCGCTTGATCTTGGTATCACTATTGATGGCAAGAGTGTGCCGCTCTTGCCGATATTGCATGAAGCTTTAAAGACGATTGTTGGTAAAGATCCTCTCGCTGAGTTTGAAGCACTCAATTGCGACGGCATCTTTTACGCTCCGCTTAAAGATGGTCGCCATGTCGCTTTGCCCTTTGAGCGCGTCAAGGCGATTGTGACTGTGTTGCTTGAGCTTTTTGATCGCAATGATGTTGCTTTTAGCCGATCGGCGGAGATATCTTTGCCGCAGTTGATGGATTTATCGAGCACACTTGCGCTTCTATGGCACGGCTCAGTCCTCATCGCCTAACTCAACATTCAATTCAACCCTCAATTCACCCCTTAACTCAACCCCTAATTCAGCCCTTAACTCGGCCTTTGACTCAGCACAAAAGATCGGTCTTACTCCTGTTGCAAACAGCTGGGCTGTAGGCAAAAAACTGCAAGCCTTGATGGATAAGGTCAAGTCATTTGAGGGATTGAAAGTTGTAAGTCCGCCACAGAGTTTGAAGGCAGAGTTGCGTCCATATCAGTTAGAGGGACTTAGCTGGTTGGAGTTTTTAAGAGAGTTTGGACTTGGTGGCATACTTGCCGATGATATGGGTCTTGGTAAAACAGTTCAGACACTCGCTCACATTGCTAGAGAAAAAGAGGAGAACCGCCTTAATAAGCCATTTCTAGTGGTCTGTCCTACTTCGGTATTACCCAACTGGTTGTCTGAGATAGATAAGTTTACGCCACACCTTAAGGTAACTGCTCTGCATGGACCCGCACGGTCTGAGCATTTTGCCAAGATAGCCAAGTCTGATATCGTGCTTACAACCTATCCGCTGGTTGCTCGTGATGATGAAGCCCTGTGTAAGCAAAAATGGAAGGCCGTCATCCTGGACGAAGCCCAGATGATCAAAAATCCTACAACCCTGGCGGCTCAAGCGCTCTGTCGCCTTAGGAGTGAGTACCGTGTTTGTTTGACCGGTACTCCCATCGAAAATCACCTTGGTGAATTGTGGTCACAATTCAATTTTTTGATGCCTGGCTTTTTAAAAGATCTAAAGACATTTACGAAGAAGTTGCGCACGCCAATTGAAAAACAGAACAATGTATTTTTGCAAAAGGTCTTAGCAAATAAAGTCCGTCCGTTTTTATTGCGCCGTACCAAAGAGCTTGTGGCAAGCGAATTACCCGCCAAAACAATTATCACTAAAAGTATAGAGCTGGATGGTCGTCAGCGCGATTTGTACGAGACTGTAAGACTTGCGATGTATGAAAAGGTCAAGGAAGCAGTCGCTAAAAAGGGACTGGCTAAGAGTCAAATAATTGTGCTGGATGCTCTGCTCAAGCTCAGGCAGGTCTGCTGCGACCCGCGGCTGGTGTCTCTGGCGTCGGCAAAGAAGGTCAGTCAGAGTGCCAAGTTAGAGCTTTTGCTCGATATGATTGAAGAGCTGATGGATGAGGGCAAGAGCATACTTTTGTTTTCGCAGTTTACAAGCATGCTGGATCTGGTCATGCCTGAGTTAAATAAACGGGCAATTGAGTTTGTCCAGATTAGAGGTGATACCAAGGATAGACGCACGCCTGTTGAGAGTTTTCAGAGTGGCAAGGTGCGTTTGTTTTTGCTCAGTCTCAAGGCTGGGGGTACTGGTCTCAATCTAACAGCAGCGGATACGGTGATACATTATGATCCCTGGTGGAATCCCGCTGTTGAAAATCAAGCAACCGATAGAGCGCACCGAATCGGACAGAAGAAGGCAGTCTTTGTATTTAAATTGATCGCCTCTGGCACAATCGAGGAGCGCATGGTTGAGTTGCAAGAGCGTAAGAAAGCTATAGCCGAGGGCATGTATGGTGATGAGAACGCATTGCCCTCCCAACTTACATCAGAAGACCTGGAGTCATTGTTTGCGCCGTTGTCGTCAGGTGATGAGGTACCCAAACTGCCCTCAGTTACTTCCAAGACGATGCAGTCAAAAAAGGAAATTGCAAAGAAAACACCTCCAAAAAAGGCACCACTCAAGATTTAGCCCCTCTGTGCTTTTGCACATTTAGATTGACGCGTTTTGGCGTTGGCGGCATGCATGCGTGCCTTGCCGTGTGTCCTGTTTTGTATTACAATGAATGACAAGGATTGCTATGCTTGTAGTAGGCTATTTGCCCGGTTTTCCATGGTATGGATGCTTGTAAAGCCTACAAAAAAGAGTTTTTAAAGAGGTTGGGCAAATGAAGTTGAGAGCAGGTAAGCAGACCGCACAGGAGAGGCTAATACCTCAGCAGAAGCAGCGTGCGGAACGGGCACCCCTCGGCACACTTGTACGTATGTGGACTGTTGAGCGATTGGAAGCCGAGGGCTACGGGAAGTAGTCAGGACGAATATCGGGAGTTATGTTCTGCGCTTCATCTATTCGATTGTCTGGCAAATAATCCTGCTACAAATGACTTCATTTGTGGTGCCAGATTTGAATTCATGAGGCGCTCAATATGCTCGCGATCGTTTTGTTTGTTGGTAAATACTTTTGCTACTTCTAACACCGTAATATTGTGTTTGTCGCTTTGCAGATAGATGAGTTCGTCTCCTTGTTCTATCTCACCCTCTTGTACTACCGCAAAATAAATGCCGGATCTGCCGCTTTGCATAAAGCGCTTGATGATATCGGGGCTGTCAAATTTAAAGGCTAGTTTATAGCAAGGCAGTCTCGGCTGCGTCACTCTTACTATTGCGGTGCCTATTTTAAATTCATCACCGATGCAGACGTTTTCTTCAAGCATTCCTTTGGTGGTGAGGTTCTCGCCAAACATACCATAGGGTAAGTCCATGCCTGGGAGCTCCTTTTGCCAGTAAGGATAATGCTCTGAGGCGTATACGTATAAAGCCTTATCCTTGCCGCCATGGACAGTCAAATCTGCTTGTTCATCGCCATCGAGGTTGAGTGTACGCAGGGCAAGTTTGCCTTTTACAGGTTGTTTGTAGATGCCTGTAAAAATCTCATCATCGCCGTTACTGACATGCTTGGCTCGACTGACACAGATTGTCTCGATAGTAGCTGGTGCTATCGTCGATTGATTACTCATTGAGTTTTAGCTCCTTCATCAGTTGCTCTGCTTTATCGGTAGCGCCGCTTTGTCTGTAGCAATCGGCAAGTGCTAGTTTGACTGGATTGACGTAGATATAGCTTAGCGCATGATTTTGGCTTTTAGCGAGTGCGCGACTGTAGGAGGCAATGGCTCCGACGTAGTCCTTTTGCAGTGCCTGTGTGCGAGCCTTGTCTGCATAGACCCAGAGCTGTCTTATACTGGAAGCACTTGGTGTCTTGGCTAACAGTGCAGTACATTTACGACTGAGGTCGGCAGCTTCATTGCTTTTGCCCTCGGCATTGAGCAGACATATTTTGCCTGACATCACGCACAATAATGCGCGAGCGTTTGTATCGCTCGGATTTGCCTGATAAATAGCCTCGATGTTTTTAAAGCTGTTTTCGATTTCTTCGGCTGCCTTTTGCAGTTCACCGGATTTGGTGTGCAGTCGGACCAGCCGCTCGGCCGTTAGTGCGCGCAGGTACAAACTAGTCTGAGGGGAATCAAGCGGGCTGCAAAAGCCGCACAGATAAAAGCGCTCTGCCTGTGTGATTTTATCGTCGTAGCTTAGAGTGTCTGCCAGTTGCAGGCGACATTCGATTTCTTCTGGTGCAAGCGGACTGATTACTGCAATTTGCATGGACTCTGCCTCGGCTATGGCAGATAATTTTTTGCGGTAGCGCTCTTCTTCGCTCTTTTGTCCCAGTGATTGGCAGAGTAACTCCAGGTGGCTGATGATTTTGACCACTTTGGGATTGGACCAGCTGGTAAAACCGGATTGTTCAAGAGCGCGGTCGTATTGTTCTTTTGCCAGTGTCTTATTGCCGTCACGCTCTTGCTTTTTAGCATCCTGCACCAGTCTGGTAAACTCTGGCTCACTGGCAAAGCGAGCGCGCTCTAATAGAGGTTCTAGCTTCTTTTGTCTCAGTGGTGGCATTGTGTGGACGTTGTCGTCAGCCCAGCCGCTATTGTCGTTAGCATAAGCTGGTGGCAATATCTGTAGATGGTGGTGGTTGAAATCAAGCATGAGGCCGACATTGCCGCAGCAAACTAGTGCCAAAATCGCAAACTTGCCAAATCCAAACAGCCCTGGTTTGACACCTATATGCTGCTCTAGCTCAGCTATCTGAGCACTGCTTGCGCCTGGTTGTAAGACTATCTCGGGGGAAATGGTTTGCAACTGTTGTAGCAGATTGGACCAGCCAAAATCATTCATTTGTCTACCTAAAGTGGGCGCATATCTTCTTCGAGTGATTTGATAAAGCTAGTCTCGCGATCTATGCCAGGCTTGTCGCCTTTTAGTTTGTATAGATTTAAGAGTTTATAGTGCACGCCATGATTGAGCGTTGATACTTTAGCCGCAGCGTTTAAATCTGCTATTGCCTTGTCGTATTGCTTTAGTGCTTCGTATGCTTCGGCGCGTTTTATGTAGTGGTCGAGCATTGAGATTGATGTCTTGCCTGTCATAGCAATTAACATAGTTCGCAGTTTTATTGATGTATTCCAGTCTTTATCTGATTCTGCAATAACGGCTCTCAGACTGAGTGAGCTTGGGTTATTTTGTGTTTGCTTATTGCATTCGTCCAGCTCTTTTATGGCAGCAGACTTTTGCCCAAGTCGATTGAGGATTTCGGCATGGGTAGTTCGGTAAAGCCAGTGATTGTTACCACGTTTAACAGCTTCACTAGAGCATTTTAGAGCTTCAGCGAAGTTCTTCCTGTGCATATAAATTTGAGCTTTCAAATTCAAGGCATCGGCATTGCCTGGTTCGTATTTGATCGCTTCATTTGTGTACTTTAGCGCTTCTGCATCACCATCTTCGGTGACCATTGTGATGATAATGGCTTTCATAGACAGGTATCTGGAGTTTTTAGGATCTATAGCCAGTGCTTGATCTATTTCTTTGAGCGCCTGCTGTTTAGTGTCAAAGTTTTCTTTGTGTGCTTGGGCGCGTTTGTAAAGTGCCTCTGCCTGTGCGTTAGCGGCGCTAACTGAATTGGCTGAAAACAACAGTGGCATCAGCGAAATTGTAGTTACTGCAATTTTGAGCCGTTTTAGATACATCGCGCCTGCTATCAAAATAATTCTTGCCAACTGCCTGTTTTGTTGCCAACTGCCCGTTTTCTTACCAATTGTCCATCGTCTTGCACCAGGGCATGAATCATAAGCATAGCAAATCCAAAAGCATTGCAGGTAATTGTCGCTAGAGGTATCAGAGACCGAGCTTTTTGGCTTTTTCTCGCTGCAATACTAATTCGACAATAAGTCCATGTGGTTTGTTGTTAAGCAGTGAGAGTTTGCCTCCGCATGCCTCGACGCACGATTTGACAATGGTCAAGCCCAGACCAAAGCCACCACTTGCACGGTTGCGACTGGCTTCTGGTCGGTAAAAAGGTTGACCCATATATTTGAGGGCTTCTTCACTGACTCCAGGTCCGTCGTCAGATATAGACAGAGTGACAGTGTTGCTATTGGCGTCGGTGGTGATTATTGTGCTAATCACGATTTTACCCTCAGGACCAGCATACCGCACACTGTTGCGCAGCACATTGCCGATTGCTCTATCGAGTAGCAGTTGGTCCGCCATGACATTTACTTCGGCTGGTATGTTGATTGTGACGTTTATGCCGCTGGCAAATTTGGGCACAAGTGACTCTATGGTTTCTTTGAGATTTATTGACACAAGCTCGCGTGTTTTGGCTTGCATACCAGCTTTTGAATAAGCAATTAACTCGGTTATGAGTTCGTTTATTTCTTCGACTTCTTCTCTGATGTCGTTGATATGTCCTGATTGGTCTTTGTCTGATGATGACTCAAGCAGCTCTAGCGCCATTTGCAAGCGAGCAAGCGGGCTAAATAGCTCATGGGAGATATCAGCCAAAAGTCTCTTTTGTTCCTGCACATAGCCTTCTAGATGCTCTGCCATCGTATCCACTGCTTCTGATAAACGGGCTATCTCGTCGATGCCACCAGTTTTGACGCGGGTGTCAAATTTGCCCTGTGCAATGCTCTCTGTGGCTTTTGTCAGGCGTGTCAGTGTGCTTGTGATGCGGTAGACAAAAGGCCACCAAAAAAGCAAGCTAAAAATTAGGATAGATGCCAGTAATGTAGATACAAACTGAAAGTCAAATAATAGATTGCTCTGCCAGAGGTTATCGCAGGTAGCAACAAGTACTCCTGGCCCAAAGTGCTGCATTTGCGGTGAGTAAACAAAAATATGGGCACCAATCCAAAATCTATCTGGGTTATTGGTGTGTATCAAAAAGCGGTGATGTGCTTTGCCAAAAAACTCATCGGGAGGAGCTGGGAAGTGAGGGCCGGAATTGGTATTAAAAGGGCCTGGTCCTAGAAGCGGACCGGCATTTGGCTCAAAAGCACCTGGACCAAAGTGAGGACCCGGTGCAAAGGCCGGTCCATGACCAAAGGGCTCAGGCGGTCCATCAAAAAATCGATCTGGCGATCCGCCTGGTCCATGCATGCGCGGACCTGGAGCGCCTGGACCAAACTCTGGTGGCGGTGGTGGTGCTGTCAGCATCGCCTCTATTTTTGGTGGCAGCTCCACACTTTTGCCTGCAAGCTCATTGCCGTCTCTGTCAAAGATATAAAATTTGACGTGATAGATATCCTCAAATGACTGCAAGATTTCGGGCCACCTCTTGGGTCTGGATGAGTGCAGCTGACTGCTGATACCGCCAGCGATGCTTTCAAATCTTTCGCCCAGCGGTCCCTTTAGCGCTGTTTCCCAACCTATACCAAACTGAGCGTTAAAGCAAAGCAGTGTGATGCCCAGGAGTGTGCCCAGGTAGAGCATGAGCATGGCAAGTGTTTGCAGATATAGTGGATACCGGACCTTCATGGTGCACCAATAGCAGGCAGTGAGCTGGTGGTGACGCCGGGATCGACCAGGCTGTAGCCGACCGAGCGTACTGTGCGTATCAGTCTCGGATTTTTGCTGTCGTCACCCAGCTTTTTGCGCAGTGCAGAGATGTGCACATCAATTGAGCGGTCATAAACATCGTAGTTGCGGTCCCGTATAGCACTGAGGAGTTGCTCGCGTGTTTTGATACGACCTCTAGCTTGCGCCAGCTCCACCAGCAAATCGTACTCCACTGGTGTCAATACCACTGTCTCGTCGTTGACTGTAACTGCGCGTGTCAGTAGCTTGATATGCAAAGGTCCGACTGTTATTTCGGTGACAGTACCAGTGGTGCTAATTGTTTGCGCTACCACTGTGCGTCTCAGTACCGCTCTTAGCCTGGCTAGCAGCTCTCTAGGTGAAAAAGTCTTGGGCAAATAATCATCGGCGCCTAATTCCAGTCCTACTATGCGGTCTGTTTCATCACCCAATGCTGTGAGCATCAATACTGGCACCTGGCTAATCAGACGTATGCGCTTGAGCACCTCAAATCCGTCAATGCCAGGCAACATGACATCCAATATAATGGCGTCCCATTTTTGCTCGGTGGCTACCCTGAGCGCGCCCTCGCCGTCATGCACCGCGGTCACGTCAAAACCGTAGCGTTGTAGATACTCTGTGATCAGGCGGCAAAACTTGATGTCGTCCTCGACTATCAGTAGTCTCTGGCGAGCACCGCCTGCTGGTTGTGACTGGCTATCTGGCAAGTCCATGGTCCCTTAGTATTCGGTGACTTTTAGTATAGGGTATCTCCGTAAAGGCACCTTTACAAAACAAACGTCATATTGGCGCTACGCACATAAAAGCTTAACAAGGGTGCGATTTGATCAAAGCATCGGCGATTGCTGCCGCTCAATTTATGAGGAGTGCGGAGATGTTTATAGGATTACATATTAAACGGGCTGATAGGCGCAAAAGTCTTGTACCCATATTACTAGGTTGCAGTTTGATCTCCGGTGCATGGGTGTCCAGTCATGCCCAAGCCGGCCCTGGCGGCTTCGGGGAGTGTCCTCCTCCCGGACCGGGAGTCCAGGGTATGCCTCTGCCGCCACATGTCGCAGGTGGTCATGGTGGTCCGGGCATGCCGCCGCCCCCGCCAGGCGGTGGTTTTGGTGGACTGGGTGGACATCCTCCCGGTCCGCCACCCATCGCCATGATGTTGCCTCTTGATGCCGTCGATTTGACTGACGCTCAGGTTGATAAGCTGGCTGCAATCAAAGAAAGTACGATGGATAAAGTCGAGCCGCTGATGGTGCAGATGCACTCGCTGGAGCGACAATTTCGCAATGGTTTGATGCAACCCGAGCTCGATATTGCGGACTTAAATAAAGTACAGAGTCAAATATCTGCTCAAAGAGAAAAAATTGATGCCATTTTTACAGGTAGCACAATTGCTTCTGCGCAAGTCCTGACCGCTGAGCAAAGGCAATCGATTAAGCAAAAAATGACGCGGCGCCAGGTGCAACCTATGGCATTTGGCAGACGCATGAATGTGGATAAAAAGTAGAGAGGTGGATATATGGCATTAAAGCAGGCTTTTTCTGCACAGTCTGGTGCGCCAGTAAGGTTGAGACAGATTACAACAACGCCTTCTACAGAGGATTTGCGTTATGTTTTAGCGACAGCAACACAGCACAAAAAGCCTGCTGAGTTGCCATTTAAAAATCTCTACAATGGTCTCACTTTTATGGTGCGTGTGGTGCCGGCAACCGGTCAGATTGCTCCGCGCTGGACCTTTGAGCGCTGTGAAGCAAACGGTCCGGTGCACCTCTGGACGCGTGAGACCAATGAAGTAATAATGATCCAGGGCAAGATCAAGATTGAAGCCAATTACACTGGTGAAGGTGCTGTGCCTGAGCCTGTTGATCAAAGTCAACAAAGTACAACTGGCTCTCAGCCGATTGTGATGGGCAATCCTGAGATTAGCGCTTATGACTTGCCCTCAATGGGGGCCAAGCTAGATCAAAGTGCTGGGAGCGGAGCGAGTCCCGCAGTAGGAACAGGGTCTGGAGAAAACTACGAGTCTTTTACTGGCTCAGCTGGGGCTATCTTTGAGTCCGGTCCCAGTGGTGTAATGTCAGTTGCTCTATCGGAGCAAAAACATGATCCGGACTCAACTATCAGCGGCTCGCACTTGCGTGTAGAGCGCTGGAGTGAAGTAGAAGATTGGAGTGGTGGTTGGGCACCATCGCCGGCCGATGCATCATCATCCGCGGGTGCATCATCAGCAGCCGATGCACTCGCGGATGACGATAAAATGACTCAGTCAGGTACTTGTAGCGGTAGTAACTGGCTCTTTACCGAGGGGCACTTGGCTCCTTGTGCATTGCCACCGCCGGTGGCGCTTAGTGCCGATGTGGTCAAAAACTACCTGGCAGCGCTAACCAATCCGGCTACTGGATTAATCAGACACAGTGCCTTTGAGTTTTTTCTCTTGAGGGATCTTGGCTATGTCAAAAAGTGTGGCATTGCCGTCTCGCTTTTGATATTTGACTTTGGCTCAGAGTCGCAGTCAAAGCTGACGGCAGAAGCCCATGCGACTTTGTGTGACATGTTAAAAGACTATGTCTCGCCTATGGAAATCTGTGCTCAGCTAAAGACTGGTGAGTATGCCATTCTTTTGTGCGGATATGGCTTAAATAGCGCTTGTGAGCTGGCTCAAAGTTTGAGCAGTAAAATCAAAGAGTCTGCCGATCTTTTTGCCAGTTGTGCTGAGCTGCGAAATCTCGCTATCGGTATTGGTACTGTGCCTGATATGTGCAGTGATGCTGGTACACTTCTGGCGGTCGCTATTGAGGCAAAAAAGCAGGCGAGGAAAGCTGGCAAGGATTTTATGGTATTTGCGGTTTAGGCGACACAAATGTGATTTGTCTGGTAATAATAGAGTATGCCCCGGTTTACAGCGGCCACTGCTTTGGCACTAATGTATCCACGGTGGTTGCTACGTCAAAGGGTTATCAAAGGCAAATTGAAGAAAACAGTCTTGATAACGGCAGCGACACTCAGCGGCTTTTTGGTCGGTGGCGGTTGGCACTGGTTTGTGGATGATGGTTTTATAAACAAGATTATTTACCGTACTGGTTACCCGGTTTGTGATGTTGATACCTGGCAGATGTTGTTTTTTGCCTGCGGTCCAGCCTTATCGCTTGTTTGCTTGACCTGGTCTGTTGGCGTTTGTGTTCTACCAATGGTCAAAGATCCAGGTGTTCGCGGACCGTTAAAACTGAGTTTATTTGGACTGTCATCTGCAATTGTTGGCACCACAGCATTGGTCTTGACTCGTGGGCTGGGAAGTCAATTCCATTTTGCGTCATGCTTTGGCATGGTGCTCGCCTGCATCATGGCGACACTTTCGGTGCTGAGCGTTTTGACGATTATTTCGGGAGCCGGTGTGGTCTCAATAGGTTTTTGCTGGTATTTAGCTGAGCTTATATCTGGCTGCAAAAAGCCAGCCCGCTTACCCTGGATCCCGTAGGACTGCCGCTGCTGCTGTGATGCCACTCAAGTAGGCACTCTCTACTCTGGCGCCCTGACACCAGTCGCCGCAATACACCAGCGCCAGATCTGGCTCTGTGATGCAGCCATCGGCAAGAGGAGTCACAGGTAGTGCGTATTTCCATTTGTGCAATTTGCTGTAGCAAGTATCTGCTAGTGTGATATCAAATACAGTGCTAAAGCGCTCTAGCATTGCTTTTGTGATGGTCGATGAGTCCGTCAACCACTGCGCATTGGACCAATCTGGTGAGGCGTGGAGCATCCACCGCTCTCCATCTGGTCTGCCTGGTTTGCTGCTGTCCCGCGCTACCCATGAGAGTATTTGATCATCTAGATTGATGCCATCAAAAGGTATATCGAGGACTTTGTCAAAGCTTACCGACAGAGCAAAGCAGGGCTGTAAATAGCGCTCTGGTAGTTGTGGATGGGGATAGAGATCCATTGCTTGAGCTGGTGGCATATTTAGTATCAGGTGATCGTAGCCGCTGCTATTAAAGTCCTGCGGCTCATCTTGTGAGGTAAGCGTCCCGTTAATCGACCATTTTGCGCCTTTGCGTGCGACTTTGAGTACGCGGTGCGCTAGCTTGATTGTGAGACTACCAGTAGTGCCATCGGCTCTGGTGTCTAGCATGGCATCTGCGAGACTGCGCATCACAGGCACACCGACATATCTGGAGTGAGTCGATGTGTCAGGCATCATCTGTCCGTTTTGCCGCCGGGCAAAGCGTCCAGACCAGCGCGCCACTTTGCCAGAGTCAATGAGCGGTGCTAAAAACTGGATAAATCTCTCGTCCCGCGCGGTGAAGTATTGCGCCCCGTAGTCAAAGACCTGCTCATCTCGATCTCGCGATGCCAGTCTGCCACCGTGATGGCGACCTTTGTCATAGATAGTGACGTCGACTCCGGCATCGACCAGAGTTATAGCGCATGATAGTCCGGCCAGTCCAGCTCCGACAATTGCTACTTGCTGGGGCATCTAGTGCGCTCCTGCGCTGGCTGCCGGTCTTTGTACTCGGGCTGTGCGTACTGACGCTATGCCACCATCTACGGAGATACTTTGCCCTGTCACCCAGCTGCTGCCCTGCCCAATGAGCCATTCCATGACTGTTGATACATCGCTGGCTTCGCCTACTCGACTGATAGGGTGCATATCTAGCGAGGCTTGCAGTTGAGTCTCATTGGAGGTGATTGCTTTTGTCATTTTTGTCCTGAGCAGTCCGGGAGCTACACAGTTTACTCTTATCTGGTGTCTAGAGTACGTCGCTGCCGCCGAGCGCACCAGTCCCTCTACGCCGGCTTTAGCTGCGGCGATGGCTTCGTGATTGGTGAGACCGACTTTGGCTGCGCAAGAGGAGACTAACACTATCGAGCCTCCTTTGCCCATCATCGCCTTAGCTGCATGTTTTACTGTGGCAAAGGCAGAGGTCAGATTGGTGGCAATGACATTGTTCCATTCTTCTTCTGTGGTCAGGTGGGCCGGTTTTAGCAAAACCGAGCCGACACAGTTGGCGACACCATCGAGACGTCCATGTATCACCAGCGCTGACTCTATGCAGTCTCTCATCTGGCTCATGCTGGTGGCGTCACATAGTACATAGTCGCCCTCTAGTTCCTGGGCCATAGCGGCCAGCACTGCTTCGTCTCTGCCTGCCAGGATGAGCTTGGCTCCAGTCTGGTGCAGGCGCCTGGCGAGATCGCTGCCGACTCCGCCTGTAGCGCCGATTATCAGGTGCACCGGAGCGCTGTGCGGCTTAACTGTGGCGTTTTCGTCCATTCTGACCTCTATCTGATTCGTGACCGGACTGTGCTAACACAGCCCACAATGTACGTTACAGGTCAGCTGTGAACTGTCAGTGAACTATTGGTGAGCTATGAGGTCTGGCAATTGATAAAGCTTCCAGTACTGGATACTGGCGCTAAAGCATCTTTGTATCTACTTCTTTATTTTTGCCAAAATTGCTTTTGCTTTTGCGTTCATTTTTTCGGCTGCGGCTTTGTCGCCGTTGCGTTCAAGATAAGCTGCATAATCTGATATGTCGGCCGCCAGTAGCTCGTCTGGCGGTAGCTTTTCAACGAGTTCCATGCTGCGTTTAAAGCTTTCTTCAGCTCCGGATTTTTTTAATGCGCCCAGGCACGTGCCTCGGAAGCAATACCAGTGTGCCAATTCTGTTTGAGCTTCTTGCTTGTCTTGACCAGCAGCTATGGCTCGGTCATAGGCGACTATAGCATCGGCTGCTTTACCTTCAAACATGTAAATGCTTCCCAGGAAGCCGGCACTCAGAGCCACATCCAAGCTCTTTGGACCTTTGCATGCAGCATATCCATCTGTTGCCTGGACAAACATCTCTTCTGCTTCTTTGAATTTGCGCAGACGCTTGAACTGGCGACCCAGACACTCCTTTGCCACCATCATTTCATAGCTTTTGGGTTGGCTTGCTCTGTCATCGACTGCTGCTTGATACAATTTGGCAGCTTCAGCATAGTTACCAGTTTTTGACGCTTCCTGACCCGCTAGCATGTGCGTGAGATATTCATCTTGGGCTGCATAAACTTGAGTATTAGCAAGCACTGTGAGAAGCGCTGCTAGCAAGACGGATTTTGTTTTGATTTTCATTCAGGTCTTATATAGCCTTGGGTTTGCTGTACTTTCCAGGTTTTGTTTATTTCTTTTCCATTTGCTCTTTTATTGCTTTGATTCGAGCCCTAATGGTTTCAGCTTGTTTTGTCTTTTTGCGATGGTCAAGATAATCTGCGTAATTTTGGTAGTCGGCAATTGTGAGGTCGTCCTTTGGTAGTTTTTCGCTCATGGCTACACCCTTATTGAAATAAGTTTCAGCCTCATCAAAGTTGCCCATGCCTTCAAGGCAGCTAGCAATGCCAAAAATCCTGTGCGTTACAAAATCAGCTTCTAGATCTGTCCTAGTCTCTGCAATGGCAACAACCCTTTTATACAAAGGGAGAGCCTCTACGTAGCGCTCCTGTGCCATACATAGACGTGCCAGATATAGACATGCATAGAGGCAATCTTTGGAGTTGGGTCCTTCTTTTTCTTCGTATATTTTGAGAGCGTGTTTGAGCATTTCTTCTGCTTCGTTATCCCGTTTCAAATAACGCATTGATTGTCCAATGGACTCCATCACGCGCGCTGCTTTGACGCTCTCTGGAGTGGTTGACAGTTCTTTGAGAGCAATCTCGTAGTCTTTGAGGGCGTCTTCATAGCGGTGTGCGGCGTAGGCTGCGTCAGCGCTCTCCATACTTTTGTCGTAAACGCTCTTCTCTGCAAAAGCAGGTGCATTATAAGATGCCAGTAGTGCCAATAAAAGACAGACCAGGCGTGATTTGACAGCCATTAGATTGACTCCGTGATGCTTTGATATGTGGATTGCAGGGATGCCTGGACAATGAAAAGCAATTTTAGCAGTGACAGTGCAATAACTATTGCTGCTTTGATAGCAAAAATTTGTTGACCGACCATTTGAAAGTAAAGTAAGAAACTGGCAGACCAGCGAGAAAGCCTGCTATTGCGCCAATTGGCTGCACAATTGTGCGGATTTCGTTGAGTGAATGGCCCGATGAACCCAGCGCAACTCCAATGATTGCACCCAGGGTGCCACCAGCCAAAAAGCCGGCTATCGCACTACCGAGTACGTTGACGCCGGTGTATATAAGCCAAGACTTGAGATATGGCACTTTCGTTACTTCAGGCATTGTTTACACCTCTAATGATTGCTATCTGGTTTGTGTCGGGATGCCTGTGCCGACAATTTTAACAGGCCCATTAGCGCATTAATAATCCGAGCCCTGGCATCAAGCAAAGCATCCAAGCTATGGTTGACCACATGATTACTCTAAAATTGGCTGCCCAGGCCCAGCGCCATCTGTTTGTAGCGCTGACTTCAGGGACGATTTTGCTGGCAATATAGGCGTGCATGCCCAGCGCCAGGACGTAATAAATAGGTATATTGATAAAGCTCCAGAGCGGTACATATAAACTGATCGGACCACAGATGCACACCGAGCACCAGGTGCAGCACATGGCGAGGTAACTAGCTTGTCGCTGGTCGATTTTTAGCATGCGCTCGGCGCTGCGCCCGCTCAGTGTCAAGCCGAGAATTAACAGTGATAAAAGCCAAGGCCAGACACATGGCAGCACTGCAGCTAGGTATTGCGTGAAGTCCATTATCAATTCTTGTCTGCCGCCTTAACGATAGATGTCATAGGAGTGTACTCACACTGTTTGAAGCCAACTTTGTCATGCTAAGAGGCGCTGTAAAAACTGTGCTCTAACGACAGACAGTTGGTTAAGTGTTCGGAGGCAGAATGAGCTAAGGATATCGTGACTTGCAAAATGCAAGTTGAATGCGTATGATGTTATGAGCCTGGTTTTTACCCATCTATTTAATTGTTTGTTTGTTTTCCGTCTCTCGGTCCTCTCTTTCTTTCTTACTTTCTTCTCGTGTCGCGTGGTGGTCTATGTTGCAATCCAAACTTTTAATTCGCCCTGGTACACTTGCTGAGAGACCACAAGTGGCTGCTGTCACCAGGCAGGCTTATGCTGACTATGCTAGTACTTCGGATCCTGAGTTTTGGCAACAGTATCAGGACTCAACCGAGCAGACCTTGCTATATGACGATGCTGTGCTGCGTCTGGTCGCTCTCGGAGGTGACGAGATAGTTGGCACCGTGCTGCTTTGTCCGCCCTACCAAATGTCGATGGGTGGTAAGGTCGTCACAAATCCTTATCCTGAGATGCGCTTGTTAGCTGTCTTGCCAGGTCACCGGGACTCAGGCATTGGTGCTCAGATAATCAACGATTGTGAGCGGCGCACCAGGGATGATGGCTATAGTGCAATCACCTTGCACACCACGGTGCTGATGCAGACAGCCAAGGCAATGTATGAGCGTCGGGGTTATGTCCGCTATCCTGAGATTGATTTTGAGCCAGTGCCAGGTTTTGTGGTCTGGGGCTATATCAAGCAATTTTAGAGATCGTGAATTACTTTAGGCGGTATTGCCGCTCTCAGGGCGTTTAAAACCGAGAGGATATCGATAATCTCTTGCAAAATTGCGCCGTTTACAGGACTTAGATGTCCTGTTGCCGCAAAACCCATGCCGATAAGACTGAGGACCATACCTCCAACGGCACTTTGCAAAGCGATTATGCGCATGCGTCTTGCTATGTGCATAAACTCATCCACTTTCTCAAGTGAATTGTCCATTATTACAACACCGGCAGCTTCAGCTGTGACATCGCTGTTTTGTCCGATGGCCATGCCTACGGTGGCTGCCATCATTGACGGTGCGTCATTGATACCATCGCCCACATAAAGGGTTTTGGCTGCCGCTGTTTCTTTGCGCACAATAGCTAGTTTTTCTTCTGGGCTCTTTTGCGCATATGTCTCGGTTATACCTACTTGTTCTGCCAGATACTGTACCTCCGACTCCCTGTCACCAGAGAGGATCATGACGCGCTCGATGTCATGCTTAGGACCGAGATGTCTGACAAAAGTACTGCTCTCCGCCCGTGGTGCATCTCTAAATCTGAGAGCGGCGGCATATTTGCCGTCGATAACAGCGATACATTCCAAACCGCCTGCTACCGGTGGTAACTCGGCTAAGTTATCGGGATTTTGTTTGATCAATTGTTTGCGACTGGTGATTTGGACCAGGTGACCATCCACTGTACCGCTCAGTCCCTGACCTGGTGGCTCGCTTACTGCGCTAGCTTGTGGCACAAAGAGTTTTTGCTCTTTGGCGGCCTCTGTTATAGCGCGTCCCAGTGGATGTTTGGAGTAGCCCTCGAGACTGGCTACAAGTGTCAGCACACGCTTTTGTTCAAAGCCAGTGGCGACCAGTTGCTCAGTTAGTTTGGGCTCACCATAGGTAAGTGTGCCGGTTTTATCAAATATCGCCGTGCGGCACTGGGCAATTTGCTCCAGTACCACAGGACTCTTGACGATAATTGCTCGGCGAGCACAAAGGGAGATAGAGCCAATTATCGCTATCGGTATCGCTATAAGCAGTGGGCAGGGTGTGGCAATTACCAGCACTGCCAAAAATCTAATAGCATCTCCACTGAGCGCCCAGGCTCCAAAAGCCACAGCTAGTGCTATGGGGGTATAGATTGTTCCGAGCTGATCGCCGAGGCGTCTGAGATTAGGGCGTTTGTCTTCTGACTCGCGCATTACTTCCATAATTTTGGCGTAGCGAGAGTCCGCTGCAATTTTGGTTGTATTGATTGTTAGAGCCGACTCGCCGTTTATGGCGCCTGATATAACAGTGGAGCCTTTTGTTTTGGTGATTTTAAATGGCTCGCCAGTGAGGTAAGACTCGTCCATGACGCCGTGACCAGATAGCACCACGCCGTCTACTGGGCAGATGTCGTGTGGATAAATTACTAGTGTGTCGCCTACTACGACATCTTTGAGGCTAATATCACTGATGGTGCCATCGATTTGTTTGTGTGCCACTGATGGTACTCTTTTGGCTAGTGCTGCCAGTACTGATGAGGCACTGCGCAGAGCGTAGCGCTCCAGAGCTTCTCCGCCAGAGAGCATTAATACTATGATAGAGCCAGCTAGGTATTCTCCAAGCAATACTGAAGTGACTATTGCTATGCCACCGAGTAAGTCTGAGCCAAAGTCCCGCTTGAGCATTTTGGCTATTAACTCTGCCAGTAGTGGCAGTCCACCAACAGCCAGTATGGCAATCAGTGGCAGCTGGTACGTTGCTGCCTGGGTGCCCATGGCAAAGCGCAGTATCAAATGTAGTGCTATGGCTAATATCGATAAGGCTGCGACAATTGTTGATTTGTGCTGCCATAACCTCACCCTTAAGGGCACTATTGCCGGATGATCTGTCAATTTTTGTACTTCTCTAATATTGGTGCGATCGTTGTTTTTGCGCGTGGGCAGCTCATGGATGTCGCCAATACTTCAAGCTTCATTATGCCTCCATCAGCATTTTGGTTTGGGTGTTCTTTTGGCACATGGAGAGAATTATTTCAGCGATTTCGTAGACTGCTTCTGTGCGATTTAGATTGTATTTGGTTGGTAGCGGCAAGCTCTCTCTGTTTACCTGGTGCTCCAGAGTCTCCACGATAGCAACAATGTCATAGGGATGGTTGATGGGTCTGGCTAAATTGGTCTCTATGAGCATTTGTGCAGTGCCGGCCTCTTGGGGCATAGGTTCAGTTAATTGATCGATTGCCATAGGCAGCCTGCGTGCCACTGCTTCAAATGTAGTTAAGCCACCAGCTTTAGTGACCAGTAAATCACAGGCACTCATGGCATCCGAGAGCGAGGGCAATTCTGGTAGCACTTTTGTAGCAAATGGCATCTGTGTTGACAAAAGCTGGATTTCCTCAAAGAGTTCTTCGTTTTTGCCGCACACTACCAGCACCTGGATCGCTTTACGCACATCGCCCAACGCTTGATATATTTTAGCAATACTTCCACCGCCGGCCCAACCTGCTGATAGGCAGATTGTAAGCAAGTCAGGACTCAAGCCCAGCTCGCTGAGCAGACTCTCGCGACTTTGTATTGGGGCATGTAAAAAGCGCGGATCTACAGGCATGCCAATAGTCACTATTTTGTTAGCGTCAACTCCCAGTTGTTCCAGTCTCTCTTGTGCCAGTATGTTTGGCGCCACCGTGAGAGCTGCGCCTTTGCAAGCCCAGCCTGTCCACAAGTTGGCATTAGGATCGACGACCACCACCATGAGGTCTGGTTTGTGAGTGAGATTGACTGCCTGCATCGCTCTGGCTAGATAATGATTAGTCATCGGATGGACTGAGACGACAAGTGCTGGATCGGTCTTGACGAGGAGCCGCTTAACTACGCCAGATGCCAGCCAGTATCCTATCGATGAGTTATCTGGTTTAAACTGCTCAATCAAAGCGATGTAGTATTTCATCCAGCTTTGTTTGTGACGCAACAAAAAATTGTATAGAAAGACAAAAAAGGTATGAATCGGGTTGGTATGTTCGATTACGTCGGCGATAACTACCTGGTAAGGATTTGCTGCATGCTGTTTGGCTGTTATTTCTTCTAACGCCGCCTTGAGAGCGTTGGCTGCGCTGTGATGTCCGCCGCCGGTGTTTGAAACACAGATCAGAATATTATTGCTCATACTTTACGCTCCATCCGTGAGGATTGAGCGTTTTGACTCTGTCTATGTGCGTCAATAGCCCACAAGTGCATGACTGAGCTATTCACTATAAGGTCCCGAGAGCAGCAAACTATTTGCTGATAGCACAGCATTTAACAATTGACCGTTGCTATCGTCCGCTTAAATAATCGGTGTCGGGCGCCAATTGGTAACAATACTGGCGTTTTGGGAACCAACTGCTGGTCTTACTTGCCTGTACTGATACTAGCCGACCGCTGTTTGGTTAGACAACTTACACGCAGGTACTGTCCTTAATGCTCAAATTTGTCAACTTGTTACTTGCTTCGCTTTTTATGGTGTTGACTTGTTATGTCGGCTACAACTACGTCATAGACAAGCACCTGTCTTTAGAGTCAAAGAAGTGGCCTCAGTCTGTGGCCACTATACAGTCGTCTCAAATCCGTATCGCACAGCGCGGAGGCAATGTTGCCTTGTACGTGCCCAATGTCACCTATCAATTTAGGGTCAACGAGAACTTGTATGGTGGCAGTAATGTTAGTTATCCCAATCCTCGTGATATCGATCAGGATGTCGCCGACCTGTATACAAAAAAATATCAAAAAGGTCTTAGAGTATACGTTTCATACAATCCGCTTAAACCCTCCGAAAACTGCATTGAGCCCGGGGAGAGTTCTACACTCAACCACGAGTTATATTGGGCTCTGGGATTTTTTGCAGCTGCTATGTTGATACTGTTTTTGAATAAAGAACACTTTTCTACAACTTAGCGAATATAAAAACGAGTGTGCACACCACCGAGCAAAAGAGCGTCAGCGCAATCGAAAACGCTGTGCCCAGGCTAAAAGCCACTGGAGCGTAGTCCTTTACTTTTATGCCAAACCACTGTCTGGCAACTGTTTCAGATATAGCGCCAGCGGTGTAGCAGACATTTGCCATAAAGGCATAGAACAATACGCCGAAGGTGATAAATCCTAATGACTCGTGCGCTAGTAGCAATAAAAACACACCAGGTAGTCCGCACATGCCGACAACGATGTTATAGATAACGCGTCTTGTTTCCCACCAGAGCAAAATGGATAGCATGTTGCGCGGCTCAGCAGGTGTTGTTACCAGCGGACCAAATAGTTTGAGGCTTTTGGCTTTGCCTTTGGCCTTAGAGACAAATTCCAAATTGGAGCAAATTTCATGGATTTGCTCTGGGCTCATTTCTTCCAGGCGCTTGATAAATTCGTCAGCTTCCAGGGCAAATACAGCTTCAGCATTGACTGCTTCGGGCTTGGCCGACTCTGGCTTTAGGACTTCGGTCTTCACCAATTCAGACTTTACCAATTCAGACTTCATCAATTCAGGCTTTACCAATTCTGCCTTTGGCATCGCGGGCTCGGTCTTTATATCCGCGCTTTTTGTCGGTTCGGTCAGGTTCAGTTTGAGTTTTAGTTGGTGCTCGTTTATAGCTTCGTCCACAGTTTGTACCATCTCACCGCTATTACACCAGACTAGCAAACTTTTTGCCCGGCGCCTCTTTGCCCTGGCAGTGTTTGCTTTGATTTTGCTTGCAAGCGACAGATAAAGGTACAATTTAACCGTAATTTGACCTTTTAACTTCCATCTTTCGTTTGAGTAAATCACATATGATGACTACGCGTCGTTTGTTTTTGAGCTATTTTGCCACTGTTGGTGGTGCGCTTATGCTGGGCGACTGCTCCAGTCTGGCGCGCTCCCTGGCGCAGGTCGATGCTGGTAAGTCGACGGATGCAAATGCAAAGACGCTGGGCGACAATGAGTTTAAAGGGCAGGCCATCTTTAGCCGGATTGTCACCAAAGCCAAAAAGGAGCACTGGAGCGAGCTTGCCACCGGTGCTTTGATGGGCAAAGTGGCGTTAGAGTTGGTCGGTACGCCTTATGTGGCTGGTACTTTGGATAGAGATAGTGCGCACGAGCGTTGCAGTGTTGATTTGACCGGTCTTGATTGTGTCACCTTTTTTGAGACCACACTTGCTTTTGCTCGTATGCTCAAAAAGGGTGGAGATAAGCCTGTTGATCTGTTGCGCGAGGTGACAAACACTCGCTATCGTGGCGGTAGATTAGATGGTTATGCATCGCGATTGCACTATACAAGCGACTGGCTCTATGACAACGAACAAAAAGGTGTGGTCAAAGTGCTCTCTGACCTGCCAGGTGCTGAGCCGTTTAAGCAAAAAGTCAGCTTTATGTCAGCGCATCCAGCCAGCTATAAGGCACTTACTGCCCATCCGGAGCTGGTGGCAAAACTAAAAGCGCAGGAAGCTGCTATCAACAGTCGACAGATGCAATATATACCGCTCGATAAGATTGCTGCCATCGAGCCTCTGCTAAAGACCGGAGATATTGTCGGTGTCTGTACTAATTTGGCTGGGCTGGATATTGTCCATACCGGTATCGTGTTTTGCGATGACAAAGGGGTCGCGCATTTTATGGATGCTACTTCCAAAAAGTCTAAAATGCAGGTTGTAATTGAGCCCGGACCACTTAGTCAAGCGCTGCGCTGGTCCAACACCTTGACTGGTGCAATGTTTGCTCGACCGCTATAGCTAATTGACTCTTTATACATGCAGCTGGTGGCAATTATTGCTGCTGGTGCTTGCCATGCTCTTGTAAGCTCCCTGTGTTAATGACGGAGTCTGGGAGATGGTGTAGTCTCAGTAGTCGCAGTATATAAGGACTCGCTACCATATGAAACACTGGAGTATCTCTTTACTGGTCGGACTGCAACTCAGTGCTTTATCACTACCAGCAGTACCAGGCGGGATGTTACCAGCGCAAGCTCGAGCCAATAAGACCGAACAGACAAGCGCTAAAGATCTAAACGAATCTAAAGAGTCTAAAGAGTCGAAAGCCACTAAAGAGTCCAAAGAGACTAAAGAGTCCAAGAAATCTAAAGCAATACCTGCCACAACAAAATCCAGTAGCTCTAAGTTTTACACAATTGAGCCGCTGCTCATGTATCAACCTGCGCCTAAAAGCGCTAAAGAGCAGTTTATAAGTGCGCTGATGGCTAAGATGACTCTTGACGAAAAGCTCGGTCAGCTCAATTTGCTCTCTATCGGTGCCGATGTTACTGGACCAATACTGAGTCAGGGGGTTGAAGAAAAAATTGCCTCAGGAGCGGTAGGCGGAGTCTTTAACTTGATTGGTCCTTCATCTGTGCGCAAGATGCAAGACCTTGTGATGCAAAAGTCGCGTCTCAAAATTCCTTTGATTTTTGGCTACGATGTCATCCATGGACATCGCACGATATTTCCTGTCCCGCTTGGTCTGGCCACATCCTGGGACATGGATTTGATTAAGCAGACTGCCAGTGCTGCCGCTAACGAAGCCACTGCTGATGGTCTCAACTGGACTTTTAGTCCGATGGTTGACATTGCCCGCGACCCCCGCTGGGGACGTGTCTGTGAAGGTGCTGGCGAAGATACCTATTTGGGTAGTGAGATTGCCAGGGCGATGGTGCGTGGCTATCAGGGCGACAACTATAGCGGCAATGACAAACTCATGGCTTGTGTCAAACACTTTGCCCTCTATGGTGCTGCCGAAGCCGGGCGCGATTACAACACTGTGGACATGAGCCGCGTGCGTATGTTTAACGAGTACTTGCCACCATATAAGGCGGCAGTCGATGCTGGTGTGGCATCTGCCATGACCAGTTTTAACGAGATTGATGGCATGCCATCTAGCGGTAACAAGTGGCTATTGACCAATCTCTTGCGTCAATGGTGGGGCTTTAGTGGCTTTGTGGTGACCGACTACACTGCTATTACTGAGATGATGTTGCACGGTGTCGGGGATGACAAAAAGGTAACTGAGCTGGCTCTCAATGCCGGTGTCGACATGGATATGGTCGGTGAGTTGTTTACCAAATACGGTAGCTCACTTGTTAGCACAGGCAAAGTCACTGAGGGTCAAGTCGATGCTGCTTGCCGGCACATACTGGAGGCCAAGTACGATCTTGGTCTATTTACCGACCCCTACAAATTTATCGATGAATCCAGACCAAAAGCTCAGATCATGAGTGCTGAAAAGCTGGCGCTGAGCCAAACTGCTGCTAGCAAAAGTATGGTACTGCTTAAAAACAACAATCAAGTTTTGCCTTTAAACCCTCAAAAAAAGATAGCTTTTATCGGTCCGCTGGTAAAAGATCAGCGCAATTTGCTCGGTAGTTGGAGCGCTAACGGTCAGGGGCGTGAGGCTCAGAGTATTTGGGATGCGCTCAGCCAAAAGTTTGGCGAAGGCAAATTTGAATACTCAAAGGGCTGCAATTTACTTGATGACAAAGAAATGATCGAGAAGCTCAATCATGACGGTGGAGAACTGACTTGTGATAGTCGCACTCCGCAAGAAATGATCAAAGAAGCCGTGGCACTCGTAAGTAAGTCGGACGTGGCAGTCGTTGTTTTGGGTGAGCCCTTTTGTATGAGCGGCGAGGCTGCTAGTCGTAGCATGATTGGTCTATTTGAAAATCAAGTCAACCTGCTTAAAGCTCTCAAAGAAACCGGTAAGCCAGTTGCACTTGTGCTAATGAACGGACGTCCGCTAACACTGACCTGGGAAGACAAAAATCTCGATGCTATCCTTGAGGCTTGGTACGGCGGTACCAAAGCTGGTGGTGCCATCGTTGATGTCTTATTTGGCGATGTTAATCCATCTGCTCGTTTGACTATGAGCTTCCCCCGTAACGAGGGGCAAATACCAATCTATTACAATGCCAAAAGCACTGGACGCCCTGTGGTGCCTGGTGAAAAATACCACTCACAGTATCTCGATGTCTCTAACGATCCACTCTATCCATTCGGTTATGGGCTGAGCTACACAGACTTTAAATATAGTGACGTGGCATTAAACAAAAGCACTCTGGCACCGGGTGAAAAACTCACAGTTACAGCCACCGTTAGCAATACCGGTAAAGTGGCCGGGATAGAGACTGTGCAGCTATATATCAGGGATCTGGTGGGCAGTATTACGCGCCCAGTCAAAGAACTAAAAGGCTTTAGACGTATTGAGCTAGCACCCGGTGAGAGCAAGGTTGTATCTTTTGAATTGTCCAGCGAAGATTTGCGCTTTTTATAATCAAGAGCTCAATTTTAAGGCTGAGCCGGGAGCTTTTAAGGTCTTTGTTGGTCCTAATAGCCGTGACGTAAAAGAGGCACAGTTTGAGCTTTTGGATAAATAAAGGTACTTAGTCCAGTAATTAAGCCGCGACAAACATGTAAATCATGATAAGAGCGTAACTATCGGTTACGCGCTTTGTGTGCGCTTACTTTGCCGGTGGTTATCAGTCTTGCGATTGTTAGTCAGGCTGTTGCCAGTCAGGCGGTTATCAATCCGGCGGCTGAGCAGACTTGGTCAAAGGGCTGATGTGACCAAGGTTTTACCGCGTTACATTGTATTTGTACAGATGGCGACCCGCTATCATGTTTAGCAATCGCACCAGTGCTGGTAAGTTATTAGCCCAGAGACTATCTCATCATCTCTCCCAAAGGACCCTGGCAAACGCTCTATTGGTAGTCGGTTTGCCGCGGGGTGGTGTGCCTGTGGCTGCGGAAGTAGCAAAAGTTTTGCAATGTCCAATGGAACTCATTGTTTCCAAAAAACTGTCTTATCCATATAGACCTGAATACGCCCTTGGTGCGGTGTCATCTGATGGTGTTGTGGTTTTGAGTCCGGAGATACCTACCGATAGACGCTGGCAATCATATGTAGAGCACGAGCGTTTTATTTTGCTTGAACACACTCGCAGTACAGAGTTGCAGTATTTTGATTTGGCTGACTGCAAGCGCATTACCTTTAGAGGCAAGACAGTAATCCTGGTAGATGATGGTATCGCCACCGGTATGACTGCCATGGCTGCTGCTAAGTCTGCCCGAGAGCGCGGTGCTGCTCAGGTTATCCTGGCTGCCCCAGTGATTAGCATCGAGGCCATGGACTCATTGCGCAGTTATTGTGATGATATTGTGGCTCTGGAGGTACCCAGTGAATTTAAATCAGTAGGTGCGTTTTATGAAGACTTTAGTCAGACTACCAGTGCTGAGGTAATTAATTGTCTGCGCAGTCTATCGACCTCTATGCCGCCGCCTAATACTAATGGCACAGTATGCCCTTAGCTTATGGACTGACAATTGAGTACAGCGGCACCATGGACTTTGCCTGAGCGCAGGTCATCGAGTGCTTGATTGGCATCGCTAAGTTTGTAGGAAGTCACTGTTGTCTTTATATCTATCTCTTGAGCTATAGCAAAAAACTCAGTGGCATCTTCTCTCGTTAAATTGGCGACCGATCTTATGATGCGCTCTTGCCAGAGATCATCATAGGCAAATGACGGAATGTCGCTCATATGGATGCCACCACATACGATTGTGGCGCCTTTAGCTGATGCTTTGAGGGCGCTGACTACAAGCTCACCAGCAGGTGCAAATATCAGAGCGGCATCGAGGGGAGCAGGTGGTTTTTGACCAGAGTCACCGGCCCAAACTGCGCCCATTTGTCTGGCAAATTCCTGAGCTTTAATATCTCCTGGTCTGGTAAAGCCATAGACTTGCCAGCCCTGATGCAATGCTATCTGGATGGTGATATGAGCCGCCGCGCCAAAACCGTAAATGCCAAGGTGCTTGCCTTTGCCTGCTAATTTGAGGGTGCGCCAGCCGATTAGCCCAGCGCAGAGCATGGGAGCGGCGTGCTCATCATTTACCGTGTCGGGCAATTTAAAGCAAAACTGAGCACTGGCAACACACTCGGTGGCATAGCCGCCATCGCGTGTGTAGCCTGTAAAGATGGCATTGTCGCAGAGGTTTTCGCGGTGAGTAGTGCAAAACTGGCATTGACCACAGGTCTCAGCCAGCCATGGTATACCGACTCTATCGCCTACTTTGTGACTTGTGACGTCTGGGGCGGTAGCTTTGACTCTGCCCACTATCTCGTGACCAGGGATGAGATTAGCTTTGGGCGAGGTCAGCTCGCCATCGACCATGTAAGTCCGTACGACAGACCCCGCAGTACGTTATCTCCACCAGTACCTGCCCGTGATTGAGCGTGGGGGCTGATAGTGTCCGGAGTGTCAGTGGTTTATGAGGTTGTTCAAATACCATGGCTTGCATGAGGACATTTTAGTTTAATGAGTCCATTGACAACCGTGATTGTTATGACTGTTTGGCTTTATCTGGCAGTTAGCTGGCGGGCGGCGTGGTTGGGGGTCGGTTTGTTTGTGGGTTTGTTGGTGGGCGTGCTGGCTGTTTTGTTGGCGGGCTCGCCGATTGGTGGACTGGCTATGCTATCGTAAAAATGTTATTGTCGAGCTTAGCTATTGCCTCTGGTGTTGGAGCCAAAAATGAATTCAAATACTTGTTTAGTTGCCCTTACCCTTTGTGTCGTCAGTTGTGGTGCTGTTAGCGCTGGCAATTTGCAAGACAGGATAGTCAAAGAAGTAGTAAAAGCCAAGACCAAAGGCTATGTCAATCAAGTACAGTCTAAGCTCGGTATTAAGCCTTCAACTCAAACGAGCACTACAGGTAGTACCGCTACCAATTTGATCAATCAAGTTAAGGCTCAGCTCGGCAATAAGACTGCAACACCGCTAGCCAATCCGCCGGTGCCAGGTAGCACCACGCTGACTAAGACAATCATCAACAAAGTCGAGACTCATTTTGGTATCAACTCCGCGGCTACTGGCACCGCCGCTGGAGCTGTGCCAGGGGTGCCTGTGACCACCACAACCACTACGACCAATACTGTCATCGACAAAATTGAGTCACGTCTGGGTATTAATTTGCCCGGAGGGACCAATGCTACAACTACTTCTACATTGCCCGGCACCACATTGCCTGGCGCCGTATTGCCCGGTACCAGTCTGCCTGGTGTGACATTGCCTACCTCGACTAAGTCTGCTGCCACTAACGCTATCATCGACAAAGTTGAGTCTCGCCTTGGTATCAATCTACCTGGTGGTAGCAATGCCGCTACTACTTCGCCTGTCACCACCCTGCCTGGTACTACAGCAACCACCACAACGACAACCACAACTACCACCAACGCCATTATTGACAAAGTTGAGTCACGTCTCGGTATCAATTTGCCTGGTGGTACCAATGGCTCGACAACTGGCACAAACACTTCCACAGCCGATTTGCTCAAGCAAGTAGGGTCCAAGCTCGGTATTAAGTAGTAATTGGCTTACCTACTCTCTATAGGCCACTTGCTATACTGATTGCCAAGACAAGGCAATAAATGAAACCAGGCCAACAACCTAAGCCCCCTTCATCCTTACCGCCGGGCGAGACTCTTAGCGGGGCGGTGGAGCGCGTCACTTTTCATAGTGAGGATAGCGGCTTTTGTGTGCTCAAGGTCAAAGTGCGCGGTCAAAAGGACCTGGTCACAGTCACCGGCAGTGCTGCCTCCATATCTCCTGGTGAATTTGTAGAGTGTCATGGTAATTGGCTCAATGACAAAAACTATGGATTGCAGTTTAAGTCGTTTAAATTGTCTGTAGTGCAGCCAAGCACGCTAGAGGGCATGGAAAAGTATCTGGGCTCAGGCATGATCAAGGGCGTTGGACCACACTTTGCCAAGACTCTGATAAAGGCCTTTGGCGATCAGGTCTTTGAAGTAATTGAGAACAATCCAGAGCGTCTGACCAGTTTGCCCGGTATAGGCACCAAGCGCAAAAATCAAGTGGTCGAATCTTGGAAAGAGCAAAAGGCCATTCGCGAGATCATGGTCTTTCTCCAGTCTTATGGTGTGGGGACATCGCGGGCGGTGCGCATCTACAAAACCTACGGTAACGATGCAATCGCACTGGTCTCAGCCAATCCATATCGTCTTGCTCTCGATATACATGGTATCGGGTTTAAGACAGCCGATACCATCGCCCTCAATCTCGGCATCCCTCGAGACTCGTTGATACGAGCGCAAGCTGGAGTCCGGCACACACTGCAAGAGATGTCTGGAGAAGGTCACTGTGCCTGTGAGCGCGACAATCTTATCACTGCCGCCAGTGAGCTTTTAGAAATACCTGAGACTCTGGCTGGCACCGCCCTTGATGCAGAGGTACTGGCCGGTAATCTCATCTGTGAGCAAATCGAGGGACGCAATCTCTTTTATCTAACTGCTATGCAAAGAGCTGAGATTAGCGCCTCTGAGAGTTTGTACCGTCTATCATGCGGACTTGCTCCTTGGGCAGCAGTGGAGATAGACAAGGCTATCCCCTGGGTTGAAGAACAGGCAAAAATTACTTTGTCTGAGTCGCAAAAGGTAGCAGTAGAGCTGGCACTGCAAAACAAACTACTGGTGATAACTGGTGGACCCGGTGTTGGTAAGACCACACTGGTCAATAGTATCTTGCGTATAATCGGCGCCAAACAAGCCGATATCTTGCTTTGTGCTCCCACTGGTCGCGCTGCCAAAAGACTCTCAGAGTCTACCGGTATGACAGCAAAGACTATACACCGGCTGCTTGAGTTTGATCCCAAATTTGGTGGCTTTAAACGCGACCAAAATAATCAGCTCGAGGCAGATCTAGTAGTCGTAGATGAAGCATCGATGATAGATCTGGTCTTGATGCATCAACTGCTCAGGGCCATACCAGATAAAGCGGCGCTGCTACTGGTGGGAGACGTCGACCAGTTACCATCGGTGGGACCAGGTGCAGTGCTATCCGATATTATCAACTCAGCGGCTGTACCTGTAGTCAGGTTGACAGAGATCTTTAGACAGGCTGCCACCTCCAAGATTATTGTCAATGCACACCGCGTCAATCAAGGCGAGCCGCCCTTGCCTGCTACCAAACAAGAGGAGCTGGAAGACTTTTATTTTATCTCTGCTCAAAACCCAGAAGATATCGCTGATAAATTGTTGCAAGTAGTCTGTGAGCGCATCCCCCAGCGATTTAACCTCGACCCTATTCGTGATGTGCAAGTGCTCACACCTATGCACCGCGGCAATCTGGGCAGCCGGTCGCTCAATATTGAGCTACAAAAACGGCTCAACAAAGCCGGTGGTGCACAGGTTACTAAATTTGGCTGGAGTTATGGTGCCACCGACAAAGTCTTGCAAGTGGTCAACAATTACGACAAAGAAGTCTTTAACGGAGATATAGGCACCATAACTAGTATCGACACAGAAGAGTCAGAGCTGGTTATAAACTTTGATGGTCGCGAAGTAAAATATGACTTTAATGAGCTAGATGAGATCACGCTTGCTTATGCTGCCTCTATTCACAAGTCTCAGGGCTCCGAGTACCCGGCAGTGGTGATACCACTATCGATGCAGCACTTTATGATGCTAGAACGCAATTTGCTCTACACCGGTATTACTCGCGGTAAAAAGCTCGTAGTTTTAATTGGTCAGCCTAAGGCTCTTGCTCTGGCTGTAAAAAACAAAAGGTCGGCCAGTCGAGTGACAGCACTGAGCTATCGTGTAAAGACTAGCTTTGGCAAAAATTGAGAACCGGGAGAATCTGGATTGTGGTAGCGAGAGATCAGTGAAAGGCTAGCTTTGGCAATAAGAGATCAGGGAAAGGCTAGATCGGGGAAACGGTAGATCAGGGAAAGGCTAGATCAGGGTAAAACCTATTAACCCAGAATGGTCCATTTATTAAGGTGGTTGTATGGGGAATGGCGGTGGCAAAATGGATAAATTGAAGGCTCAGTTTATGGCTCAATCTAGGGCGCAGTTTATTGCTCAATCTAAGGCTATCCTTAGTTTGTCGTTGCTGATTAGTACGGCAATTTGCCCCTGTACTGTTAGCTTTGCTAGCTCCGGGGGGTCTGCTATGTCCGAGTTTGCTAGCGCTGCCGATAAGCGCGCTGCCACCTCTATGGGTGAGAGTATTGCCGCCAGTAACTTGATCACAATAGGTCAAATGGACGAGCATTTTGCCCTCAAAGTCACAGAAGTGCTCAAGGGCGACAAAACTCAAGTTGGCAAAACCCTCAGTATAGGTCCGCGCCGCAGCTGCGATGCCTATCCGACAAAGGGTAATCCAGTGGCGGTGTTTTGGGGCAAAGATGGTGCGACTACTAGCATTGTGGATACATTATCTGGTGACCAAAACCTTGCTGCATTGCGCTGCCTCGTCAAAGTCTATGCGATAGGAGACGAGCATGCTCGCTTTACCAAATTAAGCGGATTGTTTGTCGACCCATCTAACGGCTGTCCTGAGGCAAAGCATCTGGACCTTGCCAGTATTTTTAAGAGAGAATTTTATGGCGCTTTGCCCACCATGCGCGATCCCAAAACTTTTGAGATAGTCAAAAATCTCTATCCTAAGGTCGCACCTGACGAGCAGCTCAAGCTCTTAACCTGGATGGCTGATACAAGGGATGCGCGCGCGGTACCTTTACTCCTCGATGCTCTGCAATCAAAAGACAAGTTTATTAAGAGCGAAGCGCAAAAATAAGCTGAGCTACAGCTGGAGCAAACGTCCTGAGGTCAAAGCTGCTTTGCAAAAGCTTCATGCTGCTGGTGCTGCTTCCGGTTCTTCAACCGGTTCTTCAACCGGTTCTGCAACCAGTTCTTCTAATAGTTCTGCCGCCAGCACTCAGACTGCTTTTCAAAAGGCCGAGACCTTTAGTAAGGCGGGGCAAACTGCTGCCGCGCGGGAGCAATATTTTGCCGCACTGGAGCATGCAAATGCCGGGGAGTCTAAAGATGTGACAGCTTACACTCAGCGTGCAGCAGCGCAAAAGCTTTTGGTAGCAGCCTCAGCTCAGGACAAAAAACGAATTTGGCAGGCTATAGCACCCCAAATTTATAAAGATGCTAAATCAGGTAATTATCTGGAGTCTGCAGAGTCTGCTGAGATCATGCTCAAATTGCGCGACCCTGCTTGTCTGGACGATCTCATATTGCTATTGGATAGACGCGATGTGATGCAAGCAAAAGCCAATCGTTTAGCCACCATGGCTGTGATTGATCTAGGTCCTGCCGCGCGGGCAAAAGTAGCGCAGCATTTATTGAGTCTGGTCCAGAGTGGTGGCGCTCTGGTCAAAGATCAAGAGTCCAGGACTACCACTTTAGTGGAGCTGGTGTTTATTGGCACTGAGGCGGACTCTAAGCGTTGTACTGAGCTTGTGGCTAGCAAGCCGGACTTTAAATTTATTTGGGACAAGCTCGCAAAATTACAGGGCATCAGTGATGAAAAGGAGCAGTGTCAGTATCTGAGTAATTTGATGCAGTCAAAGTCCGAGGTACTGCCCGATGTGCTGCCCTGGGTAGCGGAGCGACTTGGCCGCATTGGGGATGGAGCGGCGTCGAGCGTGCTTGTTGCAGCTCTGGGTAGTGTCAACTACCATCTATCAGATTGCGCCGCTAGTGCCCTTATTAGTCTGGGTCGCAAGTGCAGTAAGGATAAACTTGTAGCAGCAGCACTGATTGATGGTGATAACCGGGCCCGGTCTATCGATGTTCTTTGCACTATATATGGTGCAGAGGCACTACCAACGATCAGAAAGATTGCAAAGGATCCAAAAGCTAAATACAAAGCCAGTGCCTTTATCTGGCTGGGGCGCCTGGGCAACAAAGATGACCTCACCTATCTCATACCGATGAGCGACTACTGGCAGGGCGACCGTCTCAATCACTACTGGGTAACAATGGCCTTGGATGACATTGAGTCAAGACGTTAATTGGGTAAGAAGTCTTTGGTTTTAAGAGTGTTTTAAATGCTTTAAACGAGCACGGACCAGAGTCGTTTAGTCAGTATTTCGGTTTTCTCCCAAGTCTTTATGGAAACTCAATATCTCCGTTTTCGATTTCATCAAGCCAGTCATTAATTTCTTTTGCTTGCCTGAGCCTCAATGCCTTTTCCTCCAACTCGTCCACACCGTCATCCCCACTCGGTGAGCTGGGAGGCAAGGGCTTGAATACAACAATCCTTTTGACTGGCCTGATCATCAGCTGCTCAAGTACATGAGTCGGAGTTGGTGGCAAAAGCCGAATTAACCAATCAGGCAACAATTTCTTGAGTGACGGTACTTTTGCTACTTCTCTCGGGGGCAATTTTCGCCATGCTGTTATTACATCATTGCTACACGTTACTCCATTTCCTAAGAGCCAGAGATCACGAAGCGCTCGTCCGGCAAGGCTTTCGCCTAGACCCTTGATACGCATTGCAACACTCTTACAATTTATACGAGTGCGATCCTGATGATTTAGAAACGAGCTTGTTCTACCATCTGACACCAATGTGACATCAGATGGCTTAAGTTTCTCCCTTCCCGTATCATTCAATCTTTCGATGCAATTTCGACTAACAGCTGTTGCTACTGTGGCGATTTTGCGACCAAATGCTCTTCGCTTTATGGCAGCCAGTTGCCTATCAGAGACCTTTCGATTGGATGGAGCAAAAAATCTAAAGACACCACGAGCTAAGCGTTCGAGAGTTCCACCCTTTACTAGTCTCGACAAAGCGCTATCAATCGTTGTGCGCGGAGCAAACGGAATCAAATCGCGACTTGTAAAAATGTATCCCTTGGGTAGCCCGTTGAGAAACCTTAAAAATGGTGAAGGGCGTCGTGCTCTGGCTGGCATAGCCTACCTCCTTTATGGGGATTATTGCGAGAAATACAGCTGTTTTTCTCGCAATAACCACTGCGATATAAGAGGTACTACGACGGGCGCCGCCAAAAAGTTCAAAAATTGAAAATTTCAACTCTGCGTTAAAAGCAAAGAGTTCTGAAAGCTCTCAGTCCCCCTTTGCAATCAATGAAAAACGCACCCAATTATTTACGCGTTGGACAGTTCTTTCGAATCCTTATCACACCACCCGATTTTACTTTCTCTCAACGCTTGCTGCCTTACCCAGATAGCTAGTCATGCCGTTTGAGTCTAGCCATTGTTTTGCCTGAGCGTCGCCTTTGAGAGTGGCATCGAGAAATTTAGTCGTGATTTCATCGACCATTTGTTGTGTCTGTTGGTCGCCTTGATTGCTGGGTCGATAGAGTCTGCCGCCAAACACACCGTGATCAGCGCCTTCAAAATTGATGAGGTATTGATTGGGCGCTTTCATACCGTCAAATGGGATACGTCTGTCTTCGGCTTTGGTCTCTGCTATGGCGCTGACATCTTTGGTACCAGTGATTAGCATCCCAGGTATGTCGATTTTGCCGTATGTTTTGTCTGGTGCTATTTTGCCACCCATGACTGGTGGACACAGATAGATAGCGGCTTTGACTCGGCTGTCTTTACCCTTTTGCCCAGAAGGAAAGTTTTGACCGGCAATAGCAAGCGATGTGCCGGCACCAAATGAATGACCTGAGACAGCTATTTTGCTCAAGTCCATTTTGCTTTTGAGCAATGGATCTGATTGATTGCGCCTTGCCATTTCATCTATGACAAATTTGATGTCGCCCGCGCGGTCAATTAAGTTTTGACCGTTAGCTGCTGCTTTCATCTTTTGCATCATCACAGCTTTGCCCTCGGTGATGGACGAACGCCATACGCCAGTGTCGCTGCCAGCATGCTGCACGGCTATACAGATATAGCCCTTTTGGGACCAGAATTTGCCGAGATAGGGGGCTGCATCGCGACTCCCGCCCAGTCCATGCGAAAAAATCACCACAGGAAAGGGACCGCTGCCCTCTTTGGGGATGTACAGCCGCACTGGTATATCGCGGTTGCGTGCCTGGTCATGCCAGTCTTCATATACCGCTCCAGCATTTGCTTTGCCCATGGCGCCCTGGCGACCGAGTAGCTGAGCAAAGGCACCCCTTTCGGCACGGGCGTGATTGATAGTGAGCCCCATGGTAGTGGCCAGTAGCAAGCAGGCGGTAAAGGTAGTAATTTTGTGCATATGTACCTCGGGTCTCAGGTGATGCTGGACTATACGAGTACTAACCCAAAATGTTTCACTGGTAATCGCAAAAAACTTGATGACCGAAGCTAAAAGCAACCAAGACTACATTGCACGAGAAAAGCGCTTGACCTCGTTGAAGATCATATTTGTTTGCTTTCCCATTTGGGGGATATTTGCCTATTTAGCCATATTTAGGTGAGGTCAGTTTTGCCCCCATCTCGCCCTCCCATTTGCCAGCCTGTGGCACTTGGTCCACTTTTTGCTGGTACCGGGTATATAGTTTGCGGAGCCAATTCATATGAACATGAAAAACAACGAAGCCGAACCGCACATTAAACCCCGGGACGCCCATGCGGCTGGGGCTGATAATGATGCGCAAAATAGCTGGCAAAGCGAGTTGTTTAAGCCTCCAGCGAGTGCTGCCGAGCGCCGTGAAATGTTGAAGCTGGCTCAAGATGCATCTGGGGCTGGTAAGCAGTCTGAGGCGCTGGATTTTACTGCCGACCACCTCAAACGCGTGGTTGAGCACTCGATAGGTCATACCAATCTGGGCACAAAGGTGCCGGATGACGCTGCCAATTTGCCTGGTTTTAAGGTTGATAAGCGCGTCAAATGTGCCACTACTAGCAGCCAGTGGCTGGTCGAGATGGGACTTATGTCCAACAAAGAGTTCCAGCTCAAGGTCAATGACTTTGTTGATCTCTTGCCTGGCAAGGGCTTTCATAAGCAAGAGTTACACGGCAAGCTTGACCCTAAGCAGTTTCCCGAAGGACCAATCGGCTTTATTGTCGGTCAGGGGCTGGGTCATGATGGCTCAAATCATATTGCTTACGCTGAGCGTCGGGGCGATACCATCCGTATTGTGCACAATGACTGGGCCACTGGCAAAGTCGTCGATCAAAAGGTCCAGGATGTATTTTATGACAAAGCTGGTCAGCCGCGTTTTGACGATCTTACGTTATTTGTATTGCCGCGCCAACAGACAAATTATGCCAGACGCGGTTAGCGCACAGATGAAAGTCACAGATAGTGCACAGCAGATTGTCACCTCAGTCTCTGCCACCAATAGCGGTGTCTAGTATGCGCTGGCTTAGCCAGTTACTGATTTTATCGACTGTTTTAAGCTCATCGCTTGTGGCGCAGGCCGGTAGTGATTGGCAGTCAGAGCGTGAGATTGCTGACAAGCTTGAGCGCAGCCACCAGGATGATGAGGCACTTAAACACTATCGTCTGGCTCTAGCCAGAGTGCCGTCCACTGACTTTGTTAACCGCGCTTATCTACTCGCTCAGATTAGTACTCATTATTTGCGCAAAAGAGATTGGGCTGAGGCTAAAAAGGCTCTTTTTGCTGCCACATCTACTGTGCAGCAACTGCAAAAGCTTGGTCATCTAAACGATGATTTGGTTCTGGCGATAACTTCACTACGTGAGGAGATCAATTTGCATCTCTATCGAGAAAAAGTCTCTTTTGCCGAGCGCAAAGTATTGCTCGTTATGTCCGAAAATCTAGACGTAAATTGCTTGCCGCAGCAGCTTGATTATAACCGCTGCACCGATCTGGCACGTGGCTATCTGGGTAGTGCCGATGCCCCTGCCGCTTTGCTCTGTCTTGAGCGGCTAGAGGGTCATATGAAGGGTGATGCCAATGATCGTTTTAAATTACAACTGCGAAAAGCAGTATTAAATAAAGTGGCGGGCAAACCAGCAGACTTTAATCGTTTAAGCCGTGAGCTGCGTGCTAGAAGTGATATCGCCACAAGTGCCTGCGCAATTGCCGAGGCCCAGACTTGGGCTTGTGATTATAGCGGTGTCCCGATTACGATAGCGCAAGCTCGTGGGCAGTTGGCTAAAGCTAAAAAACTAGATGCTGATGTTCAAAGCCGGTTATACCAGGTCGAAATCACCAATGCTCTGGATAGAGGTTATTATCCACTTGGTGAGCAGCTTTGCCGCAAGTGGTTAGCGCTGCCACAAAAGGCTTTTACTGAGAAGCAAATAGAAAGTGTCAAGGGCAGTCTCTCAGTTTGCTTGCAGCAGCAAAATAAGAGTGATACCACCAATGCCGCCTCACTATATAATCAAAGTAAGAGCAAACAATTTGAGTTTTTGGTGGACGAAGAAAGAGAAGCGCAGCGGGCTATAGAACAGGATAGGCTCAAACGTCGGCACTGAAGTGAAGATTGAGTTGATGAATGTATTGATGAATGAATGACTTGATGATTGAATGAGTCGATGAATGAGTTGATGAATGGATTGAATGAGTTGATGAATGAATAAATTGAATGATTGCTAGTCGTCTTGGAGTAATAGTTTGCCCTTAAGTTTAAAACACAATGCCGCTAGACTGTCAGTATGCTGCTGCACTAGCATTGCTTTGTATTTTGTTTTAGTTATTACTTATCCTTGTGTATTTATTGCTCAGGTCCATGCCTCCGCTATCTGGGAATCTGAGCGGGCACTGGGTGATAAATGCGACATAGATAAGCGTGGTGAAGAAGCCCTGGCTCATTATCGTCTGGCCTTAAAGTCCCTACCCGCCAGTGATTTGATTAATAAAGCAGATTTGCAGACTCTAGTAATATTGCAGCTTGTCAAACTTAAGCGTGATGATCAGGCGAGCCTTGAACTTAATTTACTGGTCAATCAGATGCGGCAGCTGGGCGGACAGCATGCCGCAACTGACCGGCTCCTTTATTCGCTCACGGCACTTGCTGAAGAATTAGATATGAGGGCTCAAGGGGGTCAGGGCACATCTGCTCAGCGCAAAAAGCAATTGTCTATGCTAGAGCGTTTGTATTGTAATTGCTTGCCTAAATACGTTGGTGTTGACAGACTTTGCGCTGAGACACGCGTGTTTTTGAGCTATGGTGATAACCATAGTGCCTGGCAATTTATGGAAAATGTCGCACCCTATATGCACTTTACTGAGCACAAGCGAGATAAGTTTGTGGCGCGCATAGCCGTTGTCAAAAAGCGAGATGGCAAGCCTGAGTCTTACAATAAGCTCTTTGCAGAGCTGACAGCAAAAAAGGGCTTGGTCAGGCTGCTGCCACCATGGCTGATGCTCAGACTTGGGCGGCAGACTATGAAGGCTGTATCCAGACTATTGAGTCTGCCCGTAAGTCTCTAAAAAAGTCTGGCACGCTGGACAATGCAGCCTTGCGCGCCATGTCTATGTCACTGATTGATTGTAGTATGGACCGCGGTGCATGGAGTCTTGCCGAGAGAGAGTGCAAGACCTGGTTAGCTCTCCCCGGAGCCAACACCAGTCCTGACCGTAAGCTTGTGTTGCAGGGGCTTATCAGATGTTTGCAGCAGCAGTCAAAAAATGCTGAAGCGAAAAAATACGAGCAACAAATTAATTCAGGCCTCAGTGACTATGACTTCATTACTGAAGACGAAAAAGCGGTTCAAAAAGAAATTCAAAGTCGCCGCGGCAAAAACTTAAAGTAATTATGTTGTGCTAGTGGCTGTGTGTTTGTCCGTCGGGTGCCACTTGTGCGATTCGCGTGGACGAATTATCTCCACAGAGCAAGGAGCGTGATTGACAATCGCGCGTGAAACACTGCCTAGCAGGTTGTGGGGGCAGACATCTTTGCCGTGGGCACCGAGCATGATGGCATCAGCCATCCAGTCCACAGCACTGTTGATTATTTCAGTGCGAGGCAGTCCCTCTCTAATTTCATAGTGAGCTAAGGCATTGGGGATTTCGGCTTCGATGCGATGGCGTACTTCCTGACAAAAATGTTCGGCTGCTTCGTGTCTGTGCTTGTCTATCTCTTGCAATGTCTCGGCAAAGGCCGCTGAGTCATCAAAGTCGTAGCCAGAAGTAGGCAGAGGCTCCAGTACTGTGAGGATTTTAAAGCTCATGTTGGCTGGCCAGTGACGTTTAATTAAAGTGCCGACCACTTGTTTGGAGTATGGTGAGTCGTCTATGGCAATGATCACTTTCATGGTTTTACTCCCTTTAGAGCGCTATTACCAGTGTGACCTGTTTACACTGAGTAAACCTCCATCAGGGGATTGATTTGCAGATGGCAAAAGTGCCTAAAAGTTGCCTCAAACAGTCATCCTCCGGGAGGACGATAACGACTATTCTAAAAATGTCCTTCTCAAAGTCGATAAAATTAGATACTAGTAGAGTGATAATGCCAGGGCACAGCAAAGTGGGTCACAAATGAAGGCTAAAGACGCTCCCAGCCAGTTGGATGCTGGCAATACCAGCACAACTCTTGGCGCCTTTGCCAGTCAACCAATGGAGCAAATTGCCACCAGTTTTGCTGTTGACTTGAGCGTTGGTCTTACTGCTGAGCTTGCTGCCACAAGGCTCAAGCAAGTTGGACCTAATTGTATGACCGGGTTTAAAACGCGCTCGCCGTCAGACATATTGATTGATCAGTTTAAGTCTAGTGTGGTTGTGCTACTGCTGGTGGCTAGTGCCATCAGTGGCTTTAGTCATGAGTATATGCAGATGGCAGGTATCATGGCAGCAGTGGTTATTAATGCCGTTATTGGTTTTATCACAGAGTACCGTGCTCTTGTCTCTTTGCGCGCCCTAGAAGCACTCTCTGGACCCCTGGCGCGCATCAGACGCGGTGGAGTGGAGATGGAGCTGGCTGCTAGCGAGCTTGTCCCTGGTGATTTGGTTTTACTTGATGCAGGTAGTCGTGTGCCTGCCGATATGAGGCTCTTTCAGGCGGCCAGTCTGGCTATCGATGAGTCGATATTAACCGGCGAGAGCGTGCCCGCCTACAAAGATATCGTGCCCCATGAGAGCGGCATGGAGTCTATCGCTCATCAGGGCACAGTAGTCGTATCCGGGCGTGGTCGGGGTGTTGTGGTCGCCACTGGTGACAGTACCAGACTTGGTAAGCTTGGTCAAAAGCTCTGTTCGATTTCACTGAGTACTACGCCTCTTGAGCGCAATCTCGAGCACCTTGGTAGTGCTCTATCGACTATGACGGTAGTCATTTGTGTTGTGCTCTTTGGTGTTGGTTGTATCCAGCAGCGCGATCTTTTTCAGATGCTGCAGATAAGCATATCTCTGGCTGTAGCTGCCATACCAGAGGGGCTACCGGTGGTAGCGACTCTGGCACTTGCTCTCGGTACTCAGCGCATGGTCAAGCTCAACGCTTTGATACGTAAACTAAGCGCGGTGGAGACACTGGGTTGTACTCAGATTATTTGTACCGACAAAACTGGCACTTTGACCCAAAATCAAATGTCTGTCTCAGAGATAGTTATCGGTGGTCGTACCATCAATGTCTCTGGCAGTGGTTACGCCCCTACTGGGGATCTTAGCGAAGTAGGCAATCGACTTGACCTCGCGACCGAGCCTGTTTTGACCCAGCTACTGATGGCAGTGGCGCTTTGTAATGATGCCCGAGTCGAAAAGCACTTGGACGAGTCTAGCTGGCATGTGCTCGGTGACCCCACTGAAGGTGCCCTAGTGACAGTGGCTGCCAAAGCAGGTCTGCATCAAAATCATCTGAAGCAAACCTATCCCAGACTAAACGAATTGCCTTTTGATATGACACGTAAGCGTATGACTACAGTGCATGCTCTTGCCGACAAAAAAATCACAGCCTTTGTCAAAGGTTCTCCTGAGTCCACTCTTGCTGTGTCTACTTCTTATCTATCCGATGAAGGAATAAGACCGCTAGATAGCGAGATGCTGACTTATTTTAAGCTCAAAAATCAGGAGCTTGCCCATAGTGGCAAACGCACACTGGCTGTGGCGATGAGACATTTGAGTGGGCATAGCGACTTGTCGGCTGATGAGACCGAGTCTGATTTGATATTTTTGGGGCTGGTGGCTATGTCAGACAGACTCAAAGATGGTGTCAAAGAAGCAATCGCCGAGTGTCAGGCCGCTGGTATAAGAGTGATTATGCTAACAGGGGACCAGGTGGCGACTGCCTCGGCTATCGCTAAAGAGCTTGGTATATCCAGACCCGGTCACAACCTTACTTTGACCGACGCTGATTTTAATGAGATGAATCCAACTGAGAAGTCCTCGGCTCTGTCCCAGGTCTCTGTTCTGGCTCGCACCGAACCCGATACCAAGCTGGCGATAGTGCAGAGTCTGCAGGCTCTGGGTAAAGTAGTGGCCATGACTGGAGATGGTGTCAATGATGCCGCGGCTTTGAGGCAGGCTGATATTGGCGTGGCAATGGGTCAGGGGGCGACAGCACTAGCTCGCGAAGCCTCTGATATGGTGATTACTGACGATGCTTTTAATACGATTGTCAAAGCCATCGAGCAAGGGCGGGCCATCTACACCAATATTGCCAGAGCCATTGCTTATTTGATCACAGCCAGTCTTACGTCGGTACTGGCTGTGACATTGCTTGTAGTGGCTAATCAGTCGATGGTTTTGACTCCACTGCAACTCTTGTGGCTCAATCTAATTATGCATGTCTTTCCAGGGTTGGGCATTGTCCTGCAAAAGGCCTCTCCTTCAGTGATGCAAGTGCCGCCGCGCAGACCTAATGATAGACTGCTTGGACGTTATCAAATTACTCAGATAATTTTAAGAGCACTGGTCATAGCCGCTTTGTCTTTTGCTGCCGCTATTCTCTTAGGACATGGACAAAATGCCCCAAGCGGCACTGTGCTGTTGGCTACTCTCTCCGGCTCTTTGCTTTTGCAGTCCTGGTCCTGGCTTTGTGCTGGCGATCCCGGACAGCTTAGGAGCTGGGCTCAGATCTGGTCCCCGAACAAGTCCGAGAGCAAGTCTGAGAACAAGTCCAAAGTCTTGCATCAGGGACCGACTATAAACTGGGCAATGCTGGTTACTACGGTTATTGGTTTAGCACTGCTTCTGGTGGCAATATATCTGCCGCCGTTGGCCTTAGTGCTTGAGACCAGAGCACTGGCTGCTTTTGAGCTTGGCTATGTACTGGTCTTTTGTCTTATCAGTTTTGTGATTTCGCTATTATTGGGTTTGTGGGTCAACAAAAGCAGTGACAATTAGTTATTAGTTGTCGTGGTCTTTGAGATACTTTTCGATTTCTTTTAGCTCGGCTACTATTTTGGATGCTTTCTTTTCATCGCCTTCGTGGTCGAGCACTTTGGCTACACGAGAGAGAGCCAAGGTGCGTATCGGATGATCCGGACCGAGCAGCGGCTCCATGATGGTCAGCGATTGCTCCAGGGCGAGCATCGACTCTGCTTTGCGATCCTGTGCCCAGAGCAGCCGGGCTTGTGTCACCAGTGTGCGGCCATACCAAAAGCTCCTCTCTCCAGGAGAGTGCTCAAATAGTGTCAGGGCCGTTTTAATCGCTTGAGTGGCTTTGTCCAGCTGTTTGGCATCGATATAGACTTGGGCTAGACCGAGATAGGATTTTGCTAGCTGGTGGTCGCTTTGGTCTTCGTCTAAGTCGAGTTGTTCGATGCACTGTTTGTAGATTGTCTCTGCCTCTTGCAGCTTGCCTCTTAAGCGCACACAATCTGCTATATGGCGATTGTCCGAGATAAGAGTACGAGCTGTGGCAAAGCCACCTCTGCTCGATAGCTCAAAAGCCTCTCTAAAGGCGGTCTCTGCTTGATCCAGATGTTTGAGAGCAAGATAGACTTTGCCGTAAAGTCGCTTAAACTCATGCATATCGATATCATCAGGCTTTTGACCTGTTTGCTCTATGGCATATTGAGCCGAGTTGAGGTTGCGCAGAGCGGCACGGTAATCGGCAGAGCGGTAAGCCATGCGTGCTACATGCAGATGTCCTCTAAAAAGCCCGGTCTTATCTTTTGCTGTATTCATAGTCACTATAAGTTTTACCAGTCAGCTACTATCATGCGCGCCTTAATTATTGGACGTATAGGCCTTTGGGATGATTTTAGACCGCTCGATAGGATGATGCGTATCTCACTAAAAAGAAGGATGATAACAATCCTGCCGCACTTTTCGCACCATTTATACCTCTTCTTAACCTCTTCTTTCGACTCAATAATTTTCCGGTATTCATGAGCCTCAAATTTCCTAATGCCAGGCTGCATGTCCACGACCTTCTATCTAATGGCGGCTTGAGTGGACCTGTGGCGATTGTCAGAAGCGCCTGCGAGTATGGCTTGATATCTGACGCTGAAAGAGTTGAGGTAGAGGAACTCGTTGGCGAAGAAGAGTTTTGTCTGTGTTTGATTGCTGCTCAAAAGGTTTTGTCCAGCTATTTTGAAAAGAGACGCGGCAGACCTGATTTGCCTGAGGTCAATTTTGACGAAATCTGGAATGCAATGGTCAAAGACGCAGAGAGTTACAAACAGAAAGTGAACAGCGCTGCAAAGTGTCAGTGCGAGGTCAAAAGCAGTGACTGTCCCAGGTTTGCACCAGCATTATTTGACATGATGCTGCAACATATCAGGCGCTATCCCTGAATCTTGTTAGACATCTCAAAACTAAAAGTGCTGCCCTGGCCATGTGTGCTGTCGCACCAGATGCGGCCTTCGTGGCCTTCCATGATGCGTCGGCATAGGTAGAGTCCCAGCCCGGTGCTGGCATAGTAGCGACCGGTGGAGCCAGCCTGCCAGAAGCGCTGGAACAGTTTTGGTTTGTTTTCTTCGGGGATGCCTTTGCCACTGTCTGCCACTGATACCACGGTCTTGTCTTGATCCTGGCGCATTGAGACAGTTATGGTGCCACCGGCTGGCGTAAACTTGAGCGAGTTATCAATCAAGTTTTGGATTACTCGTCTGATTTCGTCTTCATCGCAGACTATATCTTTAGAATCAGCTGGCAGTGTCGCTTTTAGTTGTACGTCTTTTTCTTGGGCCAGGGGCATTATTTCGGTGGCCACTCTGGTGATAATGGCGGCCATATTGGATGGGCGCATATTGAATTTTTTGGCACCACTATCGAAGCGATAGACATCAAGTAAGGTCTGGACCAGACTGTAGAGAGCTGTGTTACTCTGCAAAATTGTATCGAGAATTTCTTTTTGAGGCTCTGAGACTGGACCAAAGTCACCCTCTAACAAAAAACGCACAGCGCGGTTGGTGGCAGAAATTGGTGTTTTGAGGTCGTGGGTGAGAGTGGCCACAAAGTCTTCACGCTGTTGCTGTAAAAGTACACGGTCTGTGGCATTGGCAAACATTGCCACCAGTCCTGTCACTTTGCCGCTGTCGTCTTTGACTGGCCAGGTGGCCCAGTCCCAGTAGGCGTTGTCACCGCCGGTGGTTCGAGTGAGGTTGAGCAAGTCAGCAGAGCGTCTGCAAAATTGGCCAGTTTTAAAGACTTCTTCAAATAGTGATGCTTTCAGTCCGGGTGCTATTTCAAAGAGAGATTTGCCGACCACACTTTGTTGATCGTTGTCTTCGATTATTTCCAAAAACTCGTCATTACATTCCAGTATTTCCATGGTTTCGCTGAGGCTGACGATACCAATGGGAGCGTTTTCGAGGATAGAGCGAGTCACTTTGCGTTCGGTTTCAAGCTCGCGGATAGCGTCTCTGTGCTTCATCAGTGCTGCTTCTTTGGCGCTGATGTAACAGTCGATAGCTAGGCCCATATCAAAAAAGACGACTTTCATCAGTGCCGATATAGCTTTGCCTGTGGCCTCAGGATCACCGTTATATCGCTCAATTATTTTGGGCAAAAACCAGGATAGTACTCGGTTGTAGGCGCCGATATACCATTTGGGATCCAGTCCGATGCGGTGGTGTGTCGCTCCAACAATCAGTCTATCTTTGACATAGTCCTCGTCATAGTTGCCTTTGGTCAGTCTGGCAAAGTAAGCCTTTTGTGCTTGTTGGGCATGTTTGAGGACGTGCTCATTGGGAAAAAACTGACGAGTTTCTTCAAAGCTCAAAAAGTGGGTGTACATGCCTTCAATCAGGTCGTCAAGATTGCCTGAGGTAAGCAGGTCGATTTCATCCTTGATGATTGCTTCGTCGCTTTGCTCTATTTGTAGCCAGCGTTTGCGCAGGGCGATTTCACTAGCTGAAAGCTGAAGATTGCTTGTGGTAGCCGCATCCTGCTTATGGGGGTTCATATTAGCCTCAATGCCTGGCTGGCTGTTGACATGTGCTGAGCACTCATATAAAAAGACACGATAACAGCATATAATCAAACAGTTAGTTAAAGTAACCATTGATCATGTCAGAGCAATCATCAAACGAACCCAAATTAGGTATCAAGGTCTTGCTTGTCGAGGACCATGTGCTTACTCGCATGGGGCTCAAGACAGCCTTAAAGCGCACTGAAGACATCACTGTAATTGGTGAGGCCTCCAACGGCGAAGAAGCTATTGAGCGGGCGCGCGCCCTCAAACCTGATGTTATTCTCATGGACGTGGGTATGCCTGTTATGGATGGTATCCAGGCGGCTCGTCATATTGTCGATGAGAGCCCAGACGTCCGCATCATTATGCTCACACAGCATGACAATGACAGCGACATCATGGCATCTCTAGCCGCTGGTGCTAGTGGCTATTGCCTCAAAGATGTTGAGCCTGAGCGACTTTATACCGCTATACGCTCTGTTAATGCTGGTGATGCCTGGCTTGATGCCACAATTGCTGGTCGTGTATTGAGTCATTATATGAGTGCTTCCAGCGGCTTAAATCTCTCTGATACTGCTGTCAGAGAGCTAAATACTCAGGATTTACGTCTCAGTAAACAAGCCGAAAAAAGTCACAGTTATAGCGAAGAGCATAGTCCAGCTGCTGCTGTTGTCGAAAGCAAAATTGAAACCAAAGCTGATGCTGCCTTTGACAGACCGGCTCCAGAAGCGCTCTCTGCTCGCGAGCTAGAAGTCCTGACATTGATAGTCAATGGACTGGCTAATCAGGAAATAGCCGACAAGCTATTTATTTCTCTTGCAACCACTAAGACCCATGTACGCAATATCCTCAATAAGCTGGCTGTGGACGACCGCACCCAAGCTGCCGTCCATGCCATGAGACGTGGTCTGGTTTAGCCGCCCTAAAAGTTTGCCGGCTGCACGTCGCGTAGCCATTTAATTGACTGACATTCTCTTTCTAGTGACTCTCTAAAGTCTGGATGAGCTATGTCGATTAAGGCGCGCATACGTTCTTTTAGAGTGCGACCATAGAGCTGGGCGATGCCGTATTCGGTGACTACATAGTGTACGTCTGCCCTTGATGTTACCACCCCGCTGCCTGCTGCTAGATGGGCACAGATGCGTGAGACTTTGCCGTCTTTGGCTGTGGAGGGCAGAGCAATTATTGCTTTGCCTTGTTTGGAGCGTGAAGCTCCTCTGATAAAGTCTACCTGTCCACCAAAGCCGCTATAGAGATAGCTGCCGATTGAGTCTGAGCCAACTTGACCAGTGACATCGACTTGCAGTGCTGAGTTTATTGCTGTCATTTTGTGATTTTGAGCAATGATATAAGGATCATTGATAAAGTCGCTTGTTTGAAACTCCACTGATGGATTGTTGTTGACAAAGTCATAGAGTTTTTTTGTGCCCATGATAAAGCTCACTGCTACTTTACCGGGCAGAATTGTTTTAAGGGCATTGGTGACAGCTCCAGACTCAATTAAGTCGACAATGCCATCAGATAGCATTTCGCTATGCACACCGAGATTGCGCTTGTTGCTTAGATGTTTGAGTACAGCATCTGGAATCGCTCCGATACCGAGTTGTAGTGTGGCGCCATCATCCACCAAGCCAGCCACGTGTTTGCCGATTGATTCTTCTACATCGGTAGGCTTCTGTGGTACCAGTTGCGGTAGTGGCCTATTGGTCTCGACTATATAGTCGAGCTTGCTGACGTGGACAAATGAGCGTCCAAATGTGCGAGGCATTTGTTGATTGACTTCGGCAATGACAGTGCGGGCGTGTTTGCGCGCAGCGATTGTGCAGTCCACCGATACACCATAGCTGCAATAGCCATGCTCATCAGGGGGTGATACCTGGAGCATGCATACATCGATAGGCTGGGCTCCGCTCGTAAAGAGATTGGGGATTTCACTCAAAAAGACCGGCATATAGTCAGCACGACCTTCATTTACTGCCTCGCGCACATTGGCGCCGATAAAAAGCGCTTTTACTCTAAATGAGTCGGCGTATTCTTTTTTGATGTAGGCTGCTTTGCTCAGTGTGAGGATATGCAAGATTGTCACATCCTTTAAATCCGGTGAGCGCTCTACCATGGCGTCGATGAGGCATTCTGGTGCGGCAGCATGGGAGTGGATATAGACTGTGTCACCAGAGGTGATGGCACTGGCCGCCTTTTGTGCTGATACCAGTCTTGCTTTGTATAGTTCTTGCCAGCCTCTTTCCACCGTCATCGTATTAGTCTCCCCAACATTCAAGATATTCACCTATTTAAATTTTACTTGTACCATGTGGGTAGCGCATGTATTACATGGGTCATAAGCGCGTACCAGTGTCTCGAGATTGCTAGTCAGTTCATTCTCGCTTACTTTGCCCATTTGTTCTTCTACCACTACTCTGATATCAGCTTCGATACGAGCTGTGTTTTGGGCTGATGGTGTGACCATATCGGCTGATGTAATTGTGCCTTTATCGTCGATTTTATAATAGTGATAGAGTGTGCCTCTGGGACATTCCACTGCACCGGCTGACTCTCCGGCTCTAGCTACAAATGGTGGCTGATGGCAAAAGTCACTGTGTTCGCCAGTTACATCTTCTACCATTTTGTCAGCGTTATCTAAGTTTATTAGAGTTTCGGTAATGCGGATTGCTCTTTGTATGGCTTCCACTAGCTCAATAGCCTGGGCTAGATTATTGAGCACAGTATTTTTAGAGCCAGCTGCCAGAGGGCTCTTCTGGTAGATTGCTCTGGCATCTTCGCCCAGTCTGTCGCCAAACAAAGCCAGTCTGGCCATGGCGCCGACCATAAAGGTCTGACCGCGAGAGCTTGATTTTTTAGCGTGACTATAAGGTACGACAACTTCAGAGAGATACTCTTTGTATTCGTTTATGCTGCAATGCCAGCCGTCTGTTGATTTTACTTCACTGCCAAAATAACCATAGTGATCGCCTCTGGGTACTAATGCCAGATAAGAGGTCTCTGTGGTTTTATCCATCGGTGGCTTTAAGCTCAAAACTACATTAGCCAGATTAATAGCCATTTCTCGGTGGTTATTGAGACTGGTCAATATCGGTGTGAGCTTGTCGCTACCTGGATAGCTGGAGAGGCGTCCCACGTGGAGATTGACCGGGTGAAAGGGTCTGCCACCAATAGTGGTCTGTATCGCCGCTCCCAGTTTGCGCAGTTGTGTCCAGGTGTCAAATTCGACCGGGTGCTTGGTGGCAAAATCCAATATGTCTGGAGTCTTTAAAAAGTCCGGCAGCGCCAGAGCACAAATATGAGTGGCGTGTGACTCGATGATCATGCCCAGATGCATCAGCTCGCGGTAGAGCAACTCTCTGTGGCAAGGCTCAAAGCCAAATGCACGCTCAATGGCAAATATTGCTGCCAGCACATGGCCAGTGGAGCAAATGGCGCAAACACGCGAGGTGATGAGGGGCATCTCATCGTATTTATGACCCAGTACGATACGTTCAAAAAAACGTGTGCCTTCAAAAACATTGAGTTTGACTGATTCGATTTTGCCATTGTCGATGGTGACATCGACAGCAGCATGACCTTCCACCCGGCATATTTCTGCCAGCTGAATCACCTGCTTTGTGGATTTTTCGTCGTCTGCCATTATTTTTGTTCAACCTTTGTCATACGTTCAAATAACTCAGCGGGAGCGCCAAATGTTTTGAGTCTGTTCAGTACTTCCAGCATGTCATAACCTTTCTCTTCAAGTATCAATGCCATTGCTGCCATTTGCGGTTCTTCGCAAGGACCAAAGCAGCCGTAGCAGGCTGCTCCTAGCCCAGGACAGAGGGCGCCGCAACCAGCGGCTGTGACTGGTCCCAGGCAGGGTAAGTTTTTTTCTATAAGTACACAGGGGTTTTCGTGCAGCTTACACTCGAGGCAGACTGGCTTGTGGGTGATATAAGGCAATTGTTCTTTGAGCAGGCTGGCTGTCACTGCCAAAAACTGTGTGGCATCTATAGGGCAACCTGATAGTTTGACATCAACTTTGACGTGTTCGTCTAAGGCACTGGGTGGCAAAATTTCAATTTGGCTATCTTTGCCATAGACCGCTTCCAGCATAGAGCGTGCCGAGCAGTTTTGGCAGGACCCTTTTTGGACACAGCCCCAGACAGCACAGTTGCCCACTGCTACCACATAACGTGACTCTTTGCGGATTTTAAGCAGCTTCTCAAGGTCATGCGGTTGACTGACACTACCTTCTACAAAGGTAATATCTACTGGTCCGCTTTCGTTGCCACTTTGGGCAAAAGGAAATCTTGACAGATGCACGTAAGGCAAAAGCTGATCCAGGTTTTCGAGGATGACCAGTAGCTCTCCGGCGCAGCCGGTCAATCCTTCGACAGCGATATTTGGTTTGCGTTTAACTGTCATTGTTTACCTGTACCGACTTCGATTACTTCAGACATAGTTTTGAGAGCAGGCAGGTCAAATACTGGACCTTCTTTGCAGGTAAAGTGGCCACCGATATAGCAATGACCACATTTGCCAAAGCCGCACTTCATGTGGCGCTCAAGCGATAGCCAGATGTTTTTGTCTTTGACATTTTTGTGTGCCAGGTTGTCTACCACAAAGCGGTACATCACTGGTGGTCCGCATACAGCAAATTGCATGTCGGGGCTAATATCCAGGTGATCAAGCAGGTCAGTGACTCGCCCTGCTTCCATGGGGATATGAGGCAAAAGACAGACATTGGCGTCTTCTGCTGCCAGATAGACTTCGATATCAGGTAGTTCCATGAGGGCATTGATTTCATCATGGAAGAGAATCTCTTCGCAGTGTCTCATGCCATAGATAAGTATCAGTTTGCCATAGTCGTCTCTATGCTCAAGCAGATATTGCCACAGAGAACG
>JADKDV010000012.1 GCA_016718315.1 Candidatus Obscuribacter sp.
CGCTACTGAGACGCAGCGGTATTAAAGAGCACATTGGCGATACTTTTCAAATCCACCCCATGCTCAAGGTAACGGCCCTCTTTGAGGAAGAAATAGACGCCCACAAAAGTGTCATGCCGCTTTTGCAAGTCAAAGAATTTTGGCCAGATATATCACTGGGCGGTTCATTTTTTAGTGTGGGTCACCTGGCCATAAATCTAGCCGACAACTGGCTTGACACAAGAGAATCCATCGTCAATTACAGACGCATGGCCAGTTACTATGTTGGAGTACGCGGCACTGGTAGTGGTAGCGTGCGCGCATCAATGACTGGAGACGGCGATGCCGTGCTCAAATACGAGCTATCAGATGTCGATGTGCGCCATCTCAGCCAGGGACTGGCCAGACTCTCGACCTTGCTTTTAGCAGCAGGTGCCAGCGAAGTCTATCCTTGCGTCTATGGTTTGCCCAAAATCACATCCGAGCTAGATAGTGTGCGCTGGCTCGACGAGACCTTACCGCGCTCAGCTCTAAGCCTCACTACTGTGCATGGTTTTTCGACCTGCCCCATTGGCGAGCGCCCCGAGCGCTGTGCTGCCGACAGCTACGGCAAAGTGCATGGTCTGACCAATCTTTATCTGGGCGACGCCAGTATGCTACCGGATTCGCCTGGTATCAATCCTCAAGGTACTATTATGGCGATCGCCAGACGTAACGCTCTCAACTTTGCGCAAACACATAAAAACGGGAGAAATTAATGAGCTTAGCCATCGTCACTGGTGCCCCGGGTTGGCTTGGTACAAGGCTAGTGGATACACTGCTAAACGGTCTGACTGAGGCTCCGCTGGTCAGTGCGCCTCTCTTTACACAAGTGCGGGTGTTGGCACTGCCAGATGCTGATATAAGTGATCTCAAGCGATTTGGCAGCGCAGTAGAAATAGTCCACGGCGATCTCAAAGATGGTAGCGGCGTGCCCAAACTATTTAGCAATGCTGAGGGCGCTACAATCTTTCATGTGGCAGGCATAATCCATCCCACCGGTGGTGTCAAAGAGCTCTATCAAGTCAATGAGAACGGCACTCAGACCATGATGGATGCAGCTTTGCGCGTCAATGCCAAACGTTTTATCCATGTCTCATCTAACTCGCCAATAGGCATTGCTAAGGCTGGCTCGACAATCTTTGACGAAAAAAGTCCCTACAATCCCTATATGAATTACGGCAAAAGCAAAAAAGCTGGCGAAGATATCGTCAACAAGGCTCACGCTACAGGCAAAATAGAAACGGTGATAATCCGCCCACCGTGGTTTTATGGACCAAATCAGCCAGCCAGACAAACTCTCTTTTTTACAATGGTAAAAGATGGTAAGGCACCGATTGTAGGCAGTGGTAATAATCTACGTTCAATGGCTTATATCGACAATATCTGTCAGGGTCTTTTGCTTTGCCACAAAGTAGAAGAAGCCAAAGGCAACACCTACTGGATTGCCGACAAAGAACCCTACTCTATGAATCAAGTAATAGACACAATCGAAAAAGTCTTGACCAATGACTTTGGTATCGCCTGCCAGGGCAAGAGAATTAGACTGCCTGACCTGGCATCGGAAGTGGCAGTGGCCATCGATGGCACACTGCAAGGTCTGGGACTGTATCACCAGAAGTTTCATGTACTCTCCGAAATGAATAAAAACATTGCTTGCTCAGTTGCCAAAGCCGAGCGAGAGCTGGGCTACAAGCCAACCGTAGCACTTGAAGAAGGAATGAGACGCAGTATCGATTGGGTCTTAAAACATGGACAAACAATCTAGCAAAACAATACTGGGCAGCGCTCTACTGATCTCGGCACTGACTGTAGCAGCAGCTTATGCCATATTTTTTTGTTATGCTCTCAGTCAAAATCAAGCAATCGAATACGAAGGTCCCTGCCTCTGGGCCTCCACACAAATTGCCCGTGCACTCAATCCTTATCCGCTCTCCCCTCTCAGCCAGAGTCCATATACAGTAATAATCTATCCACGCTCTACTTTATCGTCTGTGCACTCTTTGAGCATGGTGAGCCAAACTATCTCTGCCCAGGCTGATATCCATAGGAGCCAGTCTCCTTACCGCTGTTTTTTACTATAAATTTTTACGCCAGCTCTTTGCCAAAAGCACCAGTATTGGTGGCACAGTATTACTGATGAGTTTTATGGCAATCTGGCTCTGGTCAGCCAAAGGTCGCGTCGATCAGCTATCTCTGGCACTCTCGGCTCTATCACTTTGGCTCTATGCCCGCAGTCAGGGTCCGACAGCAATAGTGCGCCCACTAATCGCCTCAGCAATAGCCCTGGTCCTGGCCACAATGACCAAACAGCCCTCAGCACTCTTAGCACCAGCTCTTATCTTGGACCTGCTAATAGCCAGACGCAATCAAGCGGCAGCTATCTTTACTGCCAGTTTTGCCACTGCTCTTTTAAGCATGCTCGGTCTAGCCCAAATATTAACTGGTGGCGGCTTTATTGCTCACATGCGCTTTGCCTCCCATATGCCATTTGAATGGCGCTATCTGGCTGAGAGACTAGCTCTCATGTATGTTGACTGGCCCAAATTTATACTTGCTACTCTGGCAATTCCACTGGCATTGATCTACAAAAACAAAGCGACGCATGACTTAGATCCCAATGAGCCGCGCGCGCCAAACCAGCCGAACAAGCCAAACCCACTCAGGCTCGCGCTTTTAATGACACTGACCACTTTACCTGTGACATTTTATACGGCTGGCACCGCCTACAGTAACGTCAATCACTTCCTGGTACTGCTCCTGCCCCTGCCCGTGCTCATTGCCAATATGGTAGAGAGCACCGCCCACTCAGCCAAAGCCGGCAAAATCATCTCATTTTTGTACGGTAGCACTCTTTTAGTCTCAGGTTCCCTACTGCTCTTTTTGGCCGTAGCGCTCTTTAACCCGTCCGCCTGCCAGCACAAACTGGAATTAACGAGGCCAGTCACAAACACGGAGCTAAAGGGTCTGATGCAAGGCAAACTCGTCCTCAGTGAGGACGGCGGCTATGGTCCACTATTTGGCGCAATCAGCGAGCCTGTCGATATCACAACCTTTATCCAGGTGATGGGAGTGAAGGGCACCCAGGCTAAAGACATGCTCAAAAATGTGGAAGCTAAAAAATATGCGGTGGTGGTGATAAACCATCAAGAATTTACCGGCGAGCGCAAAATGGCGCAGTGGGACGGTGACGTAATCGAGGCAGTCAAGCGCAACTACAGACTACTGGGACAGACAAACGGTAACTGTGAGGTGCAGGATGTCTACCTGCCTAAATAAATGGGCAAATAGGGATATAATGGTGGGCTAACCGGGAGAGGACATGGCCGAGAGTAAAGCCATCCGCGCTAAGGGTGAAGACGAAATCGATAAAGGCGACGCTGGCACTGCGTCGATAGATGGACGAGCACGCTTTTTAACGCTCTCAAACAATGAGAAGTGGCGCTCACTCTTTCCACCGCTCAAAGATGAGCCAAAAGCTATGGCTGACCTGCGTGTTGATCTGGCAGAAGTACCAGTATTGGCGCAAGACGGCAAAGTAACCAATATCTACGACAAGCTCGAAGCAGAGCCACTGAGCCGCAAAGACAAAGACATGATCTGGCATTGCCTGGCGCTGGTGCGCGAGTCCTATATCTTGCTAGAAGCCCGAGACAGCAAAGAAAGTGGGGCTGGCTACCAGTGGAACATGAACTGGATGCATACACGCGCAGAGCTGGACCAGGTACTGGAAGCTAGCCGCTGCCTCGATCTTGATCATACTGAGACGCGAGACGCCCTTATTGCCTCGATTTTTAGTGATGCTGTCAAAAATCGCGGCAACTTTATCATCCACAACATCCATGGTGCAGAAGCAGCCGCCCTGGTTTTGTCTTACTTTTTTGACCCCACCAATAGCGAAGACATGCACTCAGCAGAGCGCATTGTCCTGGCTATCAAACAACACCAGATTGCCCCACCCGAATTTATGGCGCGCACTGTCGCTGTGTTTTTAATCAGACAATTTCAACTAGAACCATTTGACAGACTGGTGGCACGCAGCGCTACAACCGACATACATAAAGGTCGACTGCACAAAATGGTGCTGTCTATCTATAGCAAAATCAGGCAGCCTTATGTCAAAGCCCATTTGACAGCCGATCTTGGACGCATTGATTTTACCGCCGAAGAAAGAGAAATGTTGCTCGAAATCGGCATCGAAGACTGGTATGTGCCCCATCCCGAAGTGAGAGCCTCAGCCATTGCCCACGCTCTCATAGCAGGCGACCACTCGATTAACTACAACAATCCCGATGGATTCGCCAAAATTGCCTTAATCAGGGGTCCTTACACTGAAGCTTATTTTGAAGATGGCACCATATATGATTCACTGGAATCAGCCATGGCCAGCTTTGGTGATAGCTACAATATCCTCTTGCCAGAAGTCCGCTCCCTGGCACTCAATGGCATACGCCGCACACACTCTGCCGTTACTCGCGTGCTGCGCATCATGACCGAGCTATTTGCTGGCATCACAGTAGGCCCCAGAGACAACATCAATAGCCTCTCCGGTAACGAACTGGTCAGAGAAGCAATTGAAAGAGCGCGTCAAAAAAATCCAGATATTTTTGAATCAAGCCAGGGCTATAGCTCAGATGAAGGCCACAAAAACAAAGAACGGGCTATTAAAAGAGTCGGTGATATTTTGATTGCCTGGAAAAAAGAAAACGGTACTATGCCCTTTTGCGAAAGAGAGCATAGCCAGTCTGAGCCAGGTCCAGGACGGTTACCATTTTGGAATACACCACTGCGCTATCCACTGCGCGATCAGCTCGGTGAGCCGATTATTTCCAGCCTGACAGAGCTTGAGCAAAAACAATTTGCCTTTGCCTTTCGCATCAGAGAAATAGCCGTAGAGCTATTACGTGCTGAACAATGGTTCTTTAACTAAATGAAAACCCTGATTGCGCGCACACTGACTATAAGCGCCTGCATTTGTGCGTTTTGTAGTAACACGGCTCAGGCACAGTTTCAGGCTATCCCAACTAATTTGCCACCGCAAGCCGCTCAAGCCTGGCGCAATGCCCGCAATCAGGCCACAAAAGAAAACTACAAAGCAGCCCTGCAGTACATGGATGAGTGCATCAAACTTTGTCCAAATGCTTTTCAAGCTTACCTTGATCGCGCTGCTCTCAAATCCTCTCTGGGAGAGTATGAAGCAGCCAAGAAAGATTGGGAGTATGTGGCCTTAAATTGCCAAAACAACAAACTTATCAAAGCCGTATCGCACTGCTCTCTGGCTGGTTACTACAGTGGCAAAGGTGACCTTATCAATGGTCTAAAAAACTATGATATGGCTGTCTCTCTCAACCCAAAATACACCACAGCCCGCAAAATGAGAGCACAGGTGCTTATCAGTGCCAATCAAATCAGCAAGGCACTGGCAGACTATGACTATCTAATCAATACAGCTACTGGAGGTAATACAGAGACCTACCGCTTTGAGCGCGCGCGTGTTTGCGAGCGAGCTGGTCTCTACAAAGAAGCCAAGCAGGACTATGATCAAATCCTGCTTGTCGAAAAGGATCAGGATGAGGCGCTCTACAAACGGTCTATTTGTCTTGGTAAAGTTGCCTTGAAATAGACCTGGCATCAAAGACATTAATGATGCCATCAAGTATAGTGGCGACAACAGTCGCTATCTAGAAACCAGGGCACAAATCTACGACAAACTCGGCAAAAGCTCACTTGCCAAACAAGATAGAGCCAAAGCTAAAAGTATCAATGGTTTCTTTGAGTAGGCAGTTGCAATACATTCAGTATGGGTTGGCAAGATTGACCACCGATTTGATGGAGTGGTAGCATCATCTAGCTAACCTATTAGTTAGACAAATACAGTACAGTGCGCCCTGGTATTCATGGAAGTTTATAGCGTCAGTTGATGGTAACGGCAAAATACTGAGCATTAGCCAGAACTGTTTTGACGCGTGGAAACTGGCTAGCGACGAGCTTATTGGCCGGTCAATTTTTGACATCCTTTATACCGAAGACCAGCTGACAGCACAGCAAGCACTATTGTCTGCCACTTTTATGAAGCAGCCAACTAAGTTTGAATGTCGTGTCAACCGGCGCGACGGCATGGTTGTGCCGATGTACTGGACCGCTCAGTGGTCAGACGTAGACGATGCCATGCTGCTGGTAGCTCAGGATCACATCGCACCAAGCCAGGGTCAAAACGATCCCTTCAAAGAAAGCCGCGAATTGCTTCGTTTCCTTATGGAAAGCATGCCTATGGGTATGTTTTTAGCCAGTGTTGACGGCAAAATTGACTTTGCTAACAAACTATTGGAGACGATGCTTGAGACTGGCTCACTGGGGCTTTCTGAGCGCCTGGTCAAGGCTGTTTTTCCAATGGAAATGCGCCTGGGCTCAAGCGGTGAAAATGCTTTCGCTGCCTATATCGATCGCAAAACCCAGATGCGCATCTTGACTGCCAAACAAAGAGAAATACCGATTGAGTTTTCGCTCAAGCGCATCAATGTCGGCAGCTTGCCAATGTATCTCGGTGTGGTTGTAAACACAAGCGAACGCTATGAGCTGGAGCGCACTAAACAAAAGTTTTTGGACAGCGTCAACAATCAAATCAAAGGTCCTCTCACCGCCATCATGCTACATATAGAGCTGACTCTTGAGGGCGTCCACGGCACGCTACACGAGCAAGGCAAACGCCGCGCTGAGTCAATCCTCGGCGATATCCGCGAAATGATGGCTAGTATCGACAGCCTTTTGGAAGTAAACAAGCTACAACAAGGTAGTTTTGAGCTTGACCTGGCACCAAACAATCTAATGAGCCTGGTCAGACAAACACTGATGATGATGCTCTCCGATATCCGCGAAAAAGAGTTGGTCCTCGAAATCAACGGACCAGAACCAGCAGTAATGGTGGACGAAGAAAAAATATTGGGAGTAATAGTCACTCTCTTTAATAACGCGATCAAATACTCACCAGTAGGCGCCAAAGTAAGAGTGCAGATTATCGAGTCTCAGGACAAAGCAAGAGTCGAAATCATCGACCGTGGTCCTGGTATGACCGACGATCAAAAAAGACGCCTTATTTGACCCGCTCAGACAGCCCCGCAGTGACAGCCGAGACAGGATCAGTTGGCACAATACTTGCCGCCAAACAAATCGTCGAAAAACACGGCGGTAATATGGGCGTAATAAGCCACCAGGGTGCTGGTTCTAATTTTTGGTTTGAATTGCCCAGAGCAGAATAAGTCGGCTCTGCGTAACTGTGGTGCCAGGACCTGAGAAAAATCTCGGGTTAGAGGGATGCACCAGGCTTTATTATAGCGAATATACAAAGACCTCGTTTTATCGGAGAAAATCATGAGCGCTACACCTGAGTTAGTCAGCATCTGCCTTTGCGAGCGTCTTTTGCAAGATGTCTTTAGAAGAGACTCTGTTACACTCGTCAATGTGCACAACAGTGTCGCCTCCCAGGGCTTCCCTATACTGATCCCGGTAATCTATGCCTTTGCTCAGTTGAGTCCATCACCAAAGCCGTTTACCTATAAGTTTGTCATTACTGATAGCAAAAACGCAGTTGTGACCGCATCACTGTCAAGCGAAGTCGCCGCCCTTCACCACAAAAACGCTCTACACAAAGTAATTGGCGCCTTCACCAGCCTGGTTTTACCAGCTGCCGATGTTTACACCGTCACACTTTTTATTGACGACAAGGCTATTGGTACTATTCCATTTGAAGCAGCTATGGTCCAAGCTGAAGAGCTAGCCACAACAAACTTCCAACCCTAATTCGGTACCGTATACGACACCAACAAGAAGGCAGACCAGTTAACTGATCTGCCTTCTTGTTTTACTGAATGTCGGGCGTCTTAGACCATTGCCTTTACAGTGGCAACGATACTAGGGCAGGAGATACCGGCAGCATCCATGAGTTCATGAGGAGTACCTGAGCCGGGCATTTCGCGTACTGCGATTTTGACCACTCGGGGTGTCTCTTTGGTAGCCAGTTTGGAGCCGCGTGCTGGAGGAGCTTTGATTGAAAAAGCTTCGAGCACAGCATCCCCGATACCGCCTTCGGCGAAGTGATCTTCGACGACAACGAGGGTACCGGTTTCTTTAGCGGCGGTAGCCAGTGTAGCTTCGTCAATTGGCTTGATTGAGTAGAGGTCGATTACTCTTACAGCAATGCCCTGACCTTTGAGTTCTTCATAGGCTTTGATGCATTCATGCAGAGTGATACCAGCACCAATCAATGTGCATACATCTTCTTTGGATGAGTAGAGCACTTTGGAGCCACCGATGGCAAAACTATCTGAATCTTTGTAGAGAGTCTTGGTTTTTTCTCTTGTCGTGCGCATGTAAGAGATGCCATCACGTTTGTACATTTCTTCGAGCAAACGTACAGTAGATACGGCATCCGATGGATAAAGCACGACTGACTCGTGTACCGCTCTCATCATGGCAATGTCTTCGAGCGCCATTTGGGATGGTCCATCAGCTCCAATAGAGCAGCCGGCGTGAGAGCCGCAAAGACGGATATTACCGCGAGAAACAGCTCCCATACGGATAAAATCAAAGGCGCGGGATAGAAATGCAGCAAATGTAGAAGCAAATACTTTTTTGCCTCTAGTGCCCAGACCCAGTCCTACACCGACCATAAGCTGTTCGGCGATATACATTTCAAAGTAACGATCAAGAAACGCTTTGGCGAATTTTTCAGCGTAAGTAGAGTTTGATACTTCAGCATCAACTACTACCACATCGCTGTAAGCAGCACCAAGAGCCTTGAGAGCGTCGCCGTAGGCTTCGCGAGTAGCAGCAGGTCCGCTATAAGTAGGAGCGATAAACTTGCCATTGCCGGTAATTTCGGCAGTCATCTTTTTCTTTTCAGGCATGGGCTTTGGTAGAGCCACTTTGACTGAAATATTCTGATTGCCGCCAAGAATTTTCACAGCTTCTTCAGCTTGCTCGGCTGATAGTGGCTTACCATGCCAGTTATCTTGATTGGCTGTGAGCGGTATGCCATGACCTTTTTCGGTTTTGGCGATGATGATTGTAGGCTGACCATGTGTAGCCAGTGCTTCTTTGTAGGCAGCATCGATTTGATCGAGGTTGTGACCATCGATTTCGATTGCATGCCAGCCAAAAGCGCGAGCGCGCTCTGCGTATACAGGAGAGTTCCATCCCAGAGCGGTTTCGCCGCGTTGACCAAGACGGTTCATATCAAGGATAGCGACCAAATTGTCCAGCTTGTAGTGACTGGCGCATTGCAGTCCTTCCCAAACTGAGCCTTCGGCCATTTCGCTATCGCCAAGCAATACCCAGACTTTATAGTCGAGCTTATCGAGAAACTTGCCGTTAAGAGCCATACCAACAGCCAGAGGCAGCCCCTGACCAAGCGAACCGGTAGCAACATCGACCCAGGGAATAATTTTGGGAACTGGGTGACCTTCAAGGCGTGAACCAAACTTACGCAGGCTCATCAGTTCCTTGTCGGTGACAGCGCCAGCGGCTTTGTACATCGAGTAGAGCAAGGGGCAAGCGTGACCTTTGGAGAAGATCAAACGGTCGTTATTAGCGTATTCAGGTTTGTCAAAATCGTAGTGCAAATATTTGGTCATCAAAACAGCCATGAGGTCAGCTGCTGACATTGATGAGGTCGGATGACCGGAGCCGGCTTCGGTCGTCGAGCGTATGCTATCAACCCGGAGTTGACTGGCCAGCGCTTTGATAGTCTCCACAGCTGTCTGAACTTCCACCATAAAAATGCTCCTTAACTTGATATCTGCAAAGCCTGAGCCGTTGTTAGGGCCCGTTGCGGACACCGCTTATAACGGTGCAGCCACATATGCTATCGCCTTGGCGACTATTTTGCTTTAACTAATGACTTGCCAAGTTAGCATTTATGCCAGCTTGTGCTCGTGATATCCTTCAACCTTCACTGTGAGGGTCAAATCGATGTGCCAGGATAGCTCTACATCTGTCATTACCACCAGCACGACAACAGCCAGAGCGGCTGACTACCGCCTGCCTGAGACAGTTGTACCAGAGCGCTACGATATCCACCTCAAACCTGATTTGAGCAAATTTACTTTTACCGGTGTGGAGTCGATAGTACTTGAGATCAAAGAAGAATGCCGCTCTATCACGCTAAATGCTCTTGATCTCCAGGTTGATAGCGCCACAATCCATCCAGTCACGGCTAAAGACAAAGCCAGCTTGACTGGCAAGTGCAGTCTCGACAAGGATCTTGAGCGCCTCACTATCAATTTTGAAAAGCCACTAGCTCCGGGCAAATATGAGCTCATCCTGGAATTTAAAGGCGAAATTAATGACAAGCTCAGAGGCTTTTACCGCAGCGCCCAGACAGCGCCTGATGGTACAAAAAAGTGGATCGCCCTGACTCAATTTGAAGCTACCGACGCCAGACGCGCCTTTCCCTGTTTTGACGAGCCTTCATTTAAAGCGGTGTTCAAGCTGACTCTTTCGGTCTCGACTGAATACATGGCGATTTCAAATACACCAGTAGAAAGCGAAAAAATCGAAAATGGTCTCAAGACCGTTTGCTTTGAAGAAACAATGAAGATGTCCACTTACATAGTCGCATTTGTAGTGGGTGAATTTGAAAAGAGCAAAGCAGTGATGGTAGATGGCATCCCCATGCAAATCTACGCTCCGCTTGGCAAACTGGCTTTGACCGATTTTGCCCTTGAGATAGGCGCTAGCGCACTGTCATTTTTTAATCACTATTACGGCATCCCTTATCCTGGCAAAAAGATGGACATGATTGCTGTCCCTGACTTTGCTTTTGGCGCCATGGAAAATCTGGGCGCTGTTATTTATCGCGAGAACGCACTGCTCGTCGATCCAGCAAAAGCCAGTCACAGTGAGTTAGAGCGCGTCGCCGATGTGATTGCACACGAGCTAGCCCATATGTGGTTTGGCAATCTCACCACTATGAAATGGTGGAATGGCATCTGGCTCAACGAGGCATTTGCCACATTTATGGAGCTTGTGGCAGTCGACAATTTTAAACCAAATTGGAAGCGCTGGGAGACCTTTGGCGTATCAAGAGCAGCAGCCATGGCTACTGACGGACTGACTGCCACACGCAAGATTGAGTTTCCTGTGGTGCGCCCGGAAGAAGCAAACGGCATGTTTGATGTGCTCACCTACGAAAAAGGGGCATCAGTACTGCGTATGCTCGAGCAGTATATCGGCGAAGACAAATTTAAAAACGGAGTAAACGGCTATCTCGGCAAACATAAATTTGCCAATACCGAGACCCATGACCTCTGGAATGCCCTATCTGAAGCTTCCAGTGAGCCAGTCAAAACCATTATGGACAGCTGGATATTTCAAGAAGGCTATCCGATGGTCGATGTCAGCTTCGACAAAACCGCTAACACTATCAAATTAAAGCAAAAGAGATTTTTCTATCTATCCGAGGCTGCTACAGGCGATGCGACAATTTTTGAAATCCCTCTTATACTCACCGCTGTCACAAGTAAAGGTGTAGTCACAAAAAAACTACTGCTAAACAAGTCCGAGCAGGATTTGCACCTTAGCGATGACAAAATCGAAGCAATACTAGTCAATAGCGGCGGTCATGGCTTTTACCGAGTCAACTACAGCCAGGACCTGGTGCAATCGCTCAAAGCGCTCTTGCCAGCATCCTTTGCAAAGAGCCTCAGTAGCGAGCATGGCAAGTCAAAAGAAGTCGACAGCACTGGATTTACATTGAGCGTCCTTGAGCGTTTCAATCTAGTCAATGACCTCTTTGCCATGACTATAAATGGCGCAAGCACAATCAAACAATATTTTGATTTTGTCAGATTGTTTAAAAACGAACCCGACAAAAATGTCTGGTCGGCGATAATCGCCAGTCTGCAGTATCTGGACAGAGTGTTTTGTCAGGGCAATATCGGTCTCAAAGAACTGGTCATAGAAATCGTCCAGCCTAATTATCTCTGTCTCGGCTTTGATGCAGCAGCTGGCGAGAGCGAGCAGACCAAACAACTGCGCGGATTGATGCTACTGGCCTTGGGCACTATGGGCGAGGACAAAGCTGTCCAGAGCGAAGCCGAAGAGCGCTATCAATCTTATATAGCAAGCGGCAAGGATGGTGACAAACTCTCACCAGACGCTCTCTCAGCAGTCGTAGCCATCTTGGCTCACTGCGGCGACTCAAAACGCTACGACGATTTTGCCGCCGCTTTTAAAAGCGCCACATCGCCGCAGGAACAAGAGCGCTACATGTACGCACTGGCTATGTTTAAGGATCCTGCTCTCTTGCAAAAGACTCTGGACATGACTCTATCGGGAGAAGTGCGCAGCCAGAACGCACCGTATCTAGTGCGCAACCTCATGCTCAATCCACAGGGCAGACAAGTCGGCTGGGATTTTGTCAAAAACAACTGGGAGCAAATCAAAAAGACTTTTCCAGCGCTCATTATCACGAGACTGGTGGAGGGTGTAACCGGTCTTATCGATAAGAAGATAGCTGAGGAAGTGGCAGAATTTTTTGCCGAGAACAAAGTCAAAGAAGGTCAAAAAACTGTCGATCAGCACCTGGAGAAATTGAAAGTAGCACTAAGTTTGCTTGCAAGAGAGAGCAAATAACAAAAAAGGAAAACCGCAAAAGGGAAATGGAATGACCTGGAAAGAACTAGCTGCCTCCGCTATGAAAGCGCTAATGAATGGCGATAACGCGACCGCCGTCACCAACTGGAAAACGTCCATAGCATTAATTGTAGAAAACAAAGAACAAGGCACTGCCGAAATTGCCCAGATTTATTACTACCTTGGCAAATGCCTTGCTGATGATGGAGACCTGATTGACGGCATAGAGGCCATGAGCCAGGCCGAAGCTATATTTAGCGAAGTAGAACCAGGACATGCCACAGTAAAAGAATTGAAATATCATCTCGGCGCAGCTCTCAATAAAGTAGGAGATCATGGTGCGGCAGATAGTCGGCTGCGCAGTGCTATGGGTATTGTCGATGCACCACTGGCAAAAGGGTTGATTCGTCAAAAAAACAGTAATCTGACGATCAAAGAAATGGTAAAAGTATTGAAGAATACTGGTCTTGTAAATGAGCTCAGTCCGGCACTACTAAAAACAATTGCGCACACAATTGAAGAAGAAGGAAGGGGTGAAGCCGATGACATCGACAATTTCCATCCATTTGATGTGCTCTATTATTACTGGAGCGAAGCAAATAGATTTGAACAAGATCGTGCCATGCTGGTTGAATGCTTTGATGCACAGACAGATTTGCCAGTCCTGACAGAATCCCTCAATGACTTATTAGAACAAGCAATTGTCAACGAAGAAGATCTCACGGCAGTAGGTAACGAAGAAAATTCAGTGCCCTACATTATTATTAATACTGACGAAGATGGACCGGTTGGCGCGCCTGTCAGAGACTTCTGGAATTTGATCAAAATCTACAACACAAAACTGCATCTAGCAGACGATCAAAATCGTGTGATCAGACTGGCTGGTTACAGTGAACGAGATGCTGTCATCATATTGTCAAAGGCAGTAGCAGCCAAAATCTATAACGATGGTGCTGGAGCAATATTTGAAAACCTAACAGAAGATTTAGAACCAGAAGCGCCTAAAAGCTTTAGATTGAGCTAAGCGAGGCAGCCCAGCGGCAAATCTAGCTATTGGTAATTTGTTTTTTTTAAAAAAAAAGGGGGGTCCCTCTTTTTTGGGGGTTGTGGGGGGGGGGGGGGGTTTGGCCCCTTTTTTTTTTTTTGGGGGGGGGGGGGGGGGTGGTCCCCCTTTTTTTCTTCTTTTGGGGGGGGGGGGGGGCGGGGGGTTTGGGGGGGGGGGGGGGGGCGGGGGCGGCGCCGGTGGTGTTTTTGGTGGGCCTTTTGGGGGGGGGGGCGCCCCGGCGCTGGTTTTTTTTGGGGGGGGGGGCAGTCCAGGGGGGGGGGGGGGGGGTGGGGTTTTTTTTTGGGGTTTTTTTTTTTTTTTTTTTTTTTTGTTTTTTTTTTTTTTTTTTTTTTTTTTTTTTTTTTTTTTTTTTTTTTGGGGGTTTGGGAAAAATAGGGGGGGGGGTTCCGTTTTTTTTTTTTTTTTCTTTTTTTTTTTTGGGGGGGGGGGGGGCTATTTTTGGGGGGGGGGGTTTTTTTTTTGGGGGGGGGGGGGAAGGACCCCTTTAGCCGCAAAAAGTATGCCTTTATCCTTAAAAGCTTTGTGCACGCCTTTATTTAGCTCACTGCGCAATGAGCTGGGCTTGCTCAAATAGTCACGAGTATAAACTCTGAGCATATAATTAAACGTTTTATCGGTGAGGTCTTGCAGCACCACATCAGGGGCGGGCTCAGGCAGCACGCCAGGATGGGCGCTAGCCACCTCCATAAGAGTCTGCATCACCACTTCAGGGTCTACGGATGGATCGGCAGGAATGGGGAAGTTAAATCTGACGCAGTGATTGGCGTTGCCTTCATCAGCCGACCAGTTGGTCACTTTGCCCTTAATAAGCTCTGAGTTGGGCACAATAATCGCAATATTATCGTTAGTGACTATCGTAGTAGCGCGCAGTGTAACTTTCATCACACTACCGGTAGTACCATCAAACTCGATGCGATCACCGACCTTAAACGGTCCTTCGGCAATGATGATAAAGCCAGCGACAATATTAGTAACCAGTGACTGCAAGCCAAAGCTGACACCCAGACCAAGAGCACCAACCACTACAGTAAGGGCACTCAAATCCACACCGGCAGTTTGCAAAATCACAATAAAGCCGATAAACAGTAGGACATAGCGGACAATCGAGCCGACAACACTGCGCAGTCCGGGCTCCACAGGTGTGTGCTGGAGCATATCTTTGACGACCCAGCGTTGTATCTTGCCAGTAAAAATGACAAGTAACATAAAAAGTACAGCCACATAAAAGAGCGCAAAGAGCGAGACCGAGGTCTTACCAACAGGCAAAAACTGAGTATTTAGTACATCTTTTAGCCCAAGTAAAAACTGTGTCTGAGGATTCATCAGCCGGCGTCACCAGGTGTGCATTCGACAGTAAGTTTATCCGATACCTCTTCAGCATCGACAGCGACCTTACCGCCATGCTGCAACTTACCAAAGAGCAATTCTTCGGACAAGGGCACACTCACTTTTTCTTTGATCAGTCGTCCCATAGGGCGAGCGCCAAAATATTTGTCATAGCCATGCTCGGCAAGCCAGAGACGCGCTTGCTCAGTCACTTCTACTGTGACATTCTTTTCGACAAGTCGCTCTTTTACTTCATTTAAAAACTTGTCGACGACTTGCAAAATATTGGCCATGGATAGCGGATTAAAGACTATCCAGCCATCGAGACGGTTGCGAAACTCAGGCGCAAAAGTGCGCTCAATAGCACCACGACCTTTGCCCATACCAAAGGATGGCACTTCTTCCTTGCTTGCACCGGCAGCTTCTTCGTTGGCTTGCTTCAGTGCTCGTTTAGCCTCTTCGGCAAGCGACTCAGCGAGAGATTGTTTAGCACTGGTACCTCTAAAGCCGATATTGTCATTCATCATTTCACGGGCACCAGCATTGGTGGTCATGATCAATATGACATTACGGAAGTCAGCCTTTTTACCATTATTGTCAGTCAACGTACCGTGGTCCATTACCTGCAAGAGGATATTAAAGATATCAGGATGGGCTTTTTTCGATTTCATCCATAACCACAACACAGTGCGGAGTTTTATTGACTGCATCAGTCAATAGCCCGCCCTGATCAAACCCTACATAACCTGGAGGTGCGCCAATTAAACGAGATACAGTATGGCTCTCCATGTATTCGCTCATATCAAAGCGGATAAAATTGACACCAAGTATCAATGCCATTTGTTTGGCTAGCTCAGTCTTGCCAACACCGGTAGGACCACTAAAGAGGAACGAACCAATTGGTTTATCGGGATGAGCCAAGCCAGAGCGCGAAAGTTTAATTGCCCGAGTCAATTGATCAACAGCATGGTTTTGACCAAAGATAACAGCTTTAAGCTCACTATCAAGTGATTTGAGGCGCTCCTTATCTGTACCAGTAACAGTCTTGGGTGGTATTTTAGCCATAGAGGCAATAGTGTCTTCTACATCCTGGACTGTTACCACTCTGTCTTTACGCTCGCCATCGGGCACGAGCTTGACTTTGGCACCAGTCTCGTCCATTACATCCACCGCTTTGTCCGGCAAAAAGCGGTCATTGATATGACGCCCAGCTAGTTCTGCTGCTGCTTCCAGTGTTTCATCTGGATAGGTGACACCATGATATTCTTCGTAGTGCTTTTTTAGTCCTTTTAAAATTTTGACTGTATCGCTGACACTGGGCTCGATTACATCAACCTTTTGAAATCTTCTAGCCAGCGCCTTATCCTTTTCGAATGAGGCTTTGTAATCGCTATATGTTGTAGAACCAATGCAACGCAGCTTGCCAGAAGCCAGAGCGGGCTTAAGAATATTGGAAGCATCCATGCTACCGCCCTCGGTATTACCAGGACGGACAATGTTGTGAATTTCATCGATAAAAAGTATGGACCCCGGTTTGGAGATCATCTCCTTAATCACTTTTTTGAGACGTGCTTCAAACTCGCCCTTAAACTTTGCACCGGCAACTAGTGCGCCGAGATCCAGTGAATAAACATGGGCAGCTTTGAGTGCTTCAGGGACTTCTCCCCGGGCAATTTTGAGAGCAAGTCCTTCGGCAATAGCAGTTTTACCCACACCGGGCTCACCCACATAGACTGGATTATTCTTGCGACGACGGCAGAGCACCTGAATTGTGCGCTGGATTTCTTCTTCACGACCAATCAGTGGATCTATCAGGTTTTTACGGGCTTGCTCAAGCAAGTCGATAGTGACCGGGTCGGCTTGCTCAGGACTTTCGCTGCTACCGTCTTCACCGCTAGCAGGATCGCTTTGTGTGGAGCTATAGTCGCCAGTCTTACCGATGCCATGAGAGATGTAGTTGATCACATCAAACCGCGAAACCCCGGCGGTCTCAAGCAAATAGACACCGTGGCTGCGACGCTCATAAAACATCGACGCCAAAAGCGCGCCACAATCAATATACTCTTTGGCAGAGGACTGGGCATGCAGCGCCGCTCTTTGAAAAGTGCGCTCAAGAGCTGCTGTAACTTCTGGATGACCTTCAAATCCTTTGGGCATTTTCTCAACTTTTTCTTTGAGAAACTGATCCAACTGTTTTTGCAAAACAGCAGGGTCGGCGCCACAATTAATAAATATCTCCTGCGCTTCCTTATCAGAAGTCATGGCATAGAGGATATGCTCCAGCGTGATAAATTCATGCCGTCTTTTGAGGGCGTCATTGCTAGCCTGGCTCAGTGTTTCTTGCAATTCTCTAGTCAACATTAATAGCTACCTTAAAAACGTACATTTATGTTTTAACGCACATAGGAGTTTTACCCCTACTCTTCTTGTATTGTCAGACGCAAGGGAAATTCTTTTGCTCTTGCCAGACGCATCGTTTTCTCGACTTTGGCCTCAGCAATTTCGTAAGTATAGACACCAGCCACGCCCACGCCCCGTTGATGCACAGCCATCATGATTTTGTGAGCTTCTTCGGGCGGTCTAAAAAATATGGACTCCAGTATATAGACTACAAATTCCATAGTGGTGTAGTCATCGTTATGTAGCAAAACCTTAAACAGGGGCGGCTTTTCGGGCTTATCCTTGCTCTCGTCTGCAAAAACAGTACTACTACCGCCTTGCCCCTCGCGCTTGGTACCGGACATCTTGCTCCTATCTCGCCAAAAGTTTTGCCTATGTTAATGATATCAACATCCCCAAATTTGCCACAGTTTCGACACACTACTGACATTCTTCCGCCACAGCCCTGAAGTAAATTAACAGTGTCGAAAGACAAACGGCTGAAGCAAAGCTCGGTGCATAAGCCGCCATTAAAAAGCTGAAAAGGGACATGGTGGGAACGTTTCCTCTTTCAGTTTTGAACAAAAAAGCGTCAAGGAGAGACATGGTGGGAACGTCTCTCCTTAACGTCTTTCTATTTACTTTGTGGTCTTAACTGAGGCAATAGTGCCATAATTACCTCATGGAAACCCCAGAGACCGAACTTGCACTGCCAATAGTAAAGACTACAGAGTCTGTTGGTACCGCTGTCAGACTGGCAATTACTAGCTCAGCAATTTTTAGCGTGATGTTTGCCTTTATCAAGCTGCTGGGACAAAGCTATCCCTCTGGCGAAATCCTATTTTGTCGCAGTTTTTTTGCTCTCATCCCGCTGGCTCCCATTATTGCCAGACAAGGTGGGATAGAAGTATTTAAGACCAAAAGACCTATGTTGCACTTGACTCGCTCAGCTATGGGGTTGCTCTCAGCCTTTTTATGCATCGAAGCCCTGCAAATGCTCCCGCTGTCTGAAGCGACGAGCTTCTTTTTTACAGCACCATTGATTACCACTGTGCTCTCCTTCTTTATGCTCTCCGAAAAAATCTCGCCAACTAAACTCCTTGGTGTTTTGATTGGATTTGGCGGCGTAGTCTACATGCTACAGCCTCATGTCGACGGCAATTTGACTGGCGCCTTCATTGCCCTAGGTTCGGCAGTGGGAGCCAGCTTTGTGGCAATTGAATTGCGCAAAATGGGCACTACCGAAAAGAGTGCCACAATCGTTATTTACTTCATGCTTGCCTGCACTCTGGCTGGCTTAATCACGATGCTCTTTAAATTTACGATGCCGACATTACAAGATGCTATCCTACTGGTAGCAATTGGTATTACTGGCGGTATCGCTCAAATTTATATGACTGAGTCATATAAACATGCTCCCGCCTCAACCATTGCCCCACTCAACTATGTATCTCTAATCTGGGCCACTATTCTGGATACTACCCTCTTTGCCAAAACGCCCCATATGTTTACTATCGTGGGAGCTGTCATCGTGGCAGCTTCGGGCATCCTGGTGGTACGAGCCGGTCAGGGAGAAAAGCCAGCCAAAACGGCTTTGTCTCACGACAAAAAATCAGTGACAGACAAAGAAGAGCAGGTTGAACCAATTGCCAGCTAGTATCAAGGATGCTCATAGCGATCGATAATACGGTCGAGATCTTTGATAATCGTCTCATCACCATATTCACGGGCGCGGTCACGCACATCTTTGGCTTCGTCTATGGCCTTGAGGCGTTGATGTGTCATGTCAGTCATCAAAACACCTATGATACGGGCATTGAGGACGTGGTAGCTATGTCTGGGCAAATGCCCCAGAGACTTAATGATATCTTCCGAGTGACTTCTCAAGTCTTCCAATCGACCATTTGCAAGGTCTTCCTGTGCTAGTTTTGAGACAGTTTTATAGAGAGTAAAATTAGCTCGTCCTTTCTCGCCACAGTCTTGACCAGCATCCTGAATTGTATAAAAGAGTGCCTCCATATCTGCCATGCCAAAGTCTCTAGCATGTCGACAAGCAGGCATGGCTTGCTGAGCCAGGTCAAAAGCTTCATCCACATCATCAAGCATCCAGGCAAACCGAGCACCATACAAAAGCGGTATCAAAAAGCTCAAACCGCGTCCTGGCGTGTTGGCTTCCTGGGGATGTTGATCAAGATAATCAACTGCCTTAAGGCAAAGAGCCAGACCATCTTTAGCGTTATTTTTGTCACCACAAGCAATTATGGACAAGACCATCTTGTCGTAGGCATTAGTAGAAGTAGCAAGGCTCTTTTGCAAAGCAATTACGGGAGATGGATTGTCTTTGTCTGCAGTGCGCTCCAGCACACGATTAAAAGTAAAGCGACAGAGTGAATCCTCAAAAGTTGTAAAAGGCTGCGATTTAATGGGCTTTTTGAGAAATGCCAGCTGCTCTTTATCTTCTTTTGAAAGCACCCGTGCTGAAGAAAGCCGCAGGTTTTCGACTTTCTTGCCCTTATACAAGTCCTGATTTTCTTCAGGCAAAGGACCAGTAGGGCCCCTTCTGCCACTTTCGAGCGAATTAGACTGCACATACAGGGCAAAACTCAGGTATATGGTACCCAGGATTATTACTAGCGCGATTGACCCGTTGTTTGATTTGATCAATTTACTTGCCTTTAGAGAAGTTCCTCCGGGAGATTTTACCTGTTTCGGGGTAAGGCTACACTAGCCGCCAGTTTAGGAAGCGGAAAAATGAGCGAGTCCTCAGAAGAAAAGAAGAAACGGCCCTTGCCTCAAAACCTGGCCGGTCTTAAAAAAAACACTCCAATACAAAGTGATCAGTTCGAGTCAATGACAGAGCTGAGCAGCCGCGCAGAGCCAGGAGAGCTAAATCCTGGCAGTTTTGACATACAAAGTCAAAATCAAACTTTTGAAATTTTCCAGGGAGAAGAAATAGTAGCTTCTAAGCGCACAAAACCAGGATTTGAACCCGGCGGCAAACAAGATCCCGGCGATGCCGCTAACCAGCCGCAGAACACAAATACCAGTCGACCAGCACCTCTGGTTACTGCGCCTTCTGTATACAATCCGCGGGGACTGGCCGACACCTGGACCGAAGAAAGTGCTGCCGTCGAGCATCATCCGCCCGCCCCACAGGCAAAAGTGCAGAAACAAAGGGAGCCAGACGCCGCTCACTATCAACTAGCAAAATCGCTTGAGGGCGATTGCCTTGAGTTGATCAAAGATCTGAGCCAAAATATTGCTCTTTTGAGCGCACTATCCGAAGGCGAAAAACGCATCGAGTTGCTACTTTCGTTGCGTGCCATGGTCAAAGATTTTGATACTACTGGTCCCGTAGCCACCACGGCAGCACTTATTTGCGGCTATTACCGTGATAGCAAAGAAGGAGACTTTGATACAAGTGTCGAGCAAGAACCCTATGGGTTGTTTGCCGCAGACCGCTTTGCCCTATGTGAACAAAAACGCCAGATGCAAAATGTCCTGCCCGATGGCTTTGAACAATTTGCCCCACAGATACAGAGCGGCTTTGCCGTCAATCAAAATTTTTTACTAGCGCTCCACGCCAGGCTAATCGACGCCTGGACTGGCAAAAGCACCTCGGTAGCAGACACTGTAAATGAGCTTGTCAGGACGGGCAAAGAGGGCTTTATGGTGACTTTTCCTGGCGCACTGGCACCAATCAAAGTCGAATCCGCCGCACAAGGAGAATTAGCCTTTGGCTCAGCCGATATTGGTGGCACAGCCTCATGTTATGTCGCCCTACTAGAAAAGGCCTATGGTCAATATCTCGCACTCACGATGGACAAAGAATCTCGCCCCACCTTAATAACAGAAGCAGCCTGGGCTGCTCACAGCCCTACTAAAGCACACCTTGGTTTGAGACTTTTGACTGGGCGCACCCCAAGGTTATTACAAGCCCCGCCATATAATCAACGCAAAGAATGGAAAGAGACAGTGGCACAAGCCCTGAGGCAATGCCGCAGTCAGGGTCAAAGAGTGTTTGTGGTACTGGCTAAAGACGACCATCCCAGTCGGCTCGATATCAGATTGCCGATTGGGCACGCTGAGCAAATCAAGCACGCCATGATTGCTTTTAATGGCAGCGCTATAGAGCTGACAAGCTTTGATACCAAAGGCTCGCTGGAAAGCAAAACTGTCACTTTTGACGAGCTTTTTGCCTCAGCTCTATCCTTTTACGCCATAATCGACTGATTTAAAGTACTTCCAAGACACGGCTTGCTGGCACTATTTTTGCTGGACTATTCTTATAGACTATTCAGGGTCGCCCTGACTCTCATCGAGCGGGTAATCGTCTTCTTTTTCGAGTACAGCCCATTTTAGCTCCTGGAGCGACTCATCAATGGTGAGCTTATGCTTGCGGGCGTGATTGAGAGCAATGATGGCTTGCTCCATGGTCAATTTTTCACTACGCAAAAGCAACAAAAGCCTGAGAGCAGCATGCAGAGTGTGTTCATCAATGACACCAGTAACCAGCAAGACTTTGCCCAGGAGAGCCGAATTACGACTGGCGTCCTTTAGTGCCTTTTTGATATCAGTATCGCCGACGATACCGCAAGCCTTAAGCATTTCACCCAGTCTGACTCGTTCTTTACGCTCAGAAGACTCAAGCTCTAACTCAGATATCGCCCGTGCTAAAGAGACATGATTAACTGCCACCTGACGCAAAGCTTCTGATGCCTTGAGAGCGCTGAGAGAATGACTGGAAACAATTTCTTGTAGCTTAAGAGCTGTATCAAGGATACGTCTTGAGATAAAGCCACCTTCAACCAGCATCTGACCGACTGGTGCTTCACGTATCAGACCCAGCTCAAGGGCGGTCATCAAATCAGGCTCATTAACAAGACCGGAGAGCACAAGCAATTCACCGATACGCACACGCTGGCGCGGCGGTGGCTTATAAAAGCCCAGATCCATCAGAGATACTTCGATATTGACACGTCTAAAGCGGCTGCTACTGAGCGCTTGCACCGCTTGCTCGGGCGAAATTTTATTATCTCTTACGAGTACCTGCGCAGTGAGAGCAGCAGAGAGCATTTCTTCAGAGATTACACCAGTCAAAACAAGCACCCGACCAACGGGCAAGCCTGTCTCCTGACTGGTGCGCAGTACATCTTTAAGTTGAGACTTAGTAAGGATGTGGGCCTCGACTAAAAGCTCACCGAGGCGGAATGTGGGCTCAGCAGTATCCCTGGTAAAGCCCACGGACTTTAGACAACGCTCAAAATCCATGCCCTTTTTGGACATTAGCTGAATTGCTTCACGTGCTTTTTCGCCAGTTAGAGCGCCATCCTTGACCAGAGACTGAGCTTTGACAGCCGCTTCTAATTCACGCTCAGTGATATAGCCACACATCACGAGGACCCGGCCCATAGGTAGACCGGTCTCCGAGGACAACTCGACAGCGTGCTCTAGCTCCCCAGTGGTCAATACTGAGGACGAAAGTAGCAACTCTCCCAGACGATGCGATGTTTTTGTTTCCGGTTTCACTTGATTTAGCCTTACAACTCTCTTGTAATTTGCCCTTTAGCACTCAGTTTGAAGCAGCAAAAAACTGCCGGCTTAACTTAACCGACAGTTTAATGCAATTTCGTTTTTTTCAAAAGACTTACCCCCAGGGGAATTCGAATCCCCGTCGCCTCCGTGAAAGGGAGGTGTCCTAGGCCTCTAGACGATGGGGGCACCAGTCAGAGCGTTTAATGAGGATAACAAAACGCGACGAATAGTGTCAATAAAAGAAGCGAGGAAATATATTAGCTGTTACTCGTAGTACTATTGATATCCTCAAAAAAGGCTGTGCTACGGCAATGCCCGGTTAAAACACTCGATTGATAGTTATAAGCGAACGTAACATGTCCAATTTTTATCGGTCCTTCAATCATTATCTAAGAGAAGAATTTGGCGCTCGGGTCTACCGTGTTCCTCTTGACGCGGGCTTTACTTGCCCTAATAGAGATGGCGTTCGAGCTTTTGGCGGCTGCACTTTTTGCGATGAGCGCGGCTCAGGCGCACCCACCATCCAGACAACGCTCTCGATTAAAAATCAGCTCGAGACCGGTATTGCACGCATCCGTAAACGCTTCAAAGCGACTAAGTTCATTTCTTACTTCCAGGCATTTACAAATACTTATGCGCCAGAGGGAGTACTCAAGGAGTTGTATGACACATCATTACAACACCCCGATGTGGTCGGACTGGCAATTGGCACCAGACCAGACTGTGTTAACGACAATATCCTCGACTTGCTCAAGACTTATGATCAAAAGACCTTTTTGTTTTTAGAGCTGGGCGTACAGACTATCCATAACCGTACTCTTGACCTTATTAATCGCGGTCATAGCGGCGAAGAATTTTTTGACGCTGTGGCAAGAGCGCACAAAAGAGGGCTAAGAGTGGCAACTCACCTTATCTTTGGTCTGCCTGGTGAGAGCAAAGAAGAAATGCTCGAAACGGTCAGAGCGGTAGCTCCGCTTGGACTCACTGCCATAAAAATTCACCAGCTCTGTATCTACAAAGGCACACCAATGGAAGAGGACTACCGCGCTGGTCGCCTCAAAACCATGGAAGAAGACGACTATGTCGAGCTGGTGGCCGACGCCCTCGAGATGCTCCCACCCGATATGGTGATCATGCGCCTGGTGGCAGAAGGTACTCGCGATGAAATCATCGCACCGGACTGGGCATTTGAAAAAGACAGAATCATGCAAAAAATCGAAGCGTCCTTAAACAAGCGCGGCACAAAACAGGGCTCAAAATACAAAGCAAAAGCTTTAGCGGGCCAGTAAAGCGGCGCCAATTGTGCCAGCATAGTCACCGAGCTGGGCTTGTACTATCTCTGTTTTGCGAGATGGTATTTTGAGGCAACGTCTGCGTGCTTCTTCTTCAGCCACTTGCAAAAAGCGAGGCACAGCCTCAATCAGTCCACCACCCAGGATAATGCGCTTAGGGTTATAAAAATTGATCACATTGGCAAGCCCAATGCCCATCATCTGTGCCGCTTTATCTACCGCTCTAATTGTCACACTGTCGCCAGTCTCAATAGCCTGAGCAATGGCTTTGGAGCGCAGGACTCCTTTTTGTGGATCGATTTTGTCACGCAAAACGCTATCAAGTCCCCGTCCGAGATCATAGAGGACACTCTTAGCTACAGCGGTGCGCGATGCGTAGGTCTCCAGACAGCCGTAACCACCACAACCACACATGCCACCATTGGGATCGACAATGATGTGCCCAATTTCACCAGCTGTACCGGAGCCGCCGCGCATCAACTTGCCTTCGTGCACAATGCCAGAGCCAATGCCTGTACCAACAAAGATACAGACAAAATTAGAACATTCTTGACCAGCACCAAAATTGAGTTCGCCGATAGTAGCTACTTCCACATCGTTGCCGAGTTTTACCGGCACACCAAATTGCGCCTTGAGCGGATCGCTTATGGGCAGGTCATTGGTACCGATATTGGCAGCAGCAAGCAAAATGCCTTTATCTCGGTCGACCATGCCAGCCGCACCAATGCCGATACCACAAATTTTAGATATATCCATAGCAGCATCGGTCAGAGCATCTTCAACTACCGCACCGATACGCTTAACGAGTTCCTGGCCATCGTTGACTATGCGCGTCTTTTTTTTGCTGCTTGAGAGCAATTTGCCATTATTTAAATTGACTACAGAGGCTAATATTTTGGTGCCACCAAGATCAACACCAACTGCAAATTTGTCCGGCACTAGATCACCCATTGAAGTATAGCCTTAAATTTAGCAGATTTGACAACCAAAAACAGGCTGAAGACGGCAGTAAAACTGCTTTTAATATGCGCCAGAGCTGCTTTGCGTAGGGCCCAAAACAGAATACTCAGCCGCGTCGCAATTGATAGGCGCTAACATGACAGTAGGCGGTCTGCAGTAAAGGCACACTGAGATCCCTGGCCATGGCCTTGTCGATAAAATCACCGAGGATTTGCTTACCCTCAACCCTGTTGCCTTGCTCTATATCGCGCAGCATTGAAGCAGTCAAAGTAGAAGATTTGTCCAAGGTCCGGGCATACAGTGCGTCAACAAATGACTGTTGCGGCTCAAAGCCATAGGCTCTCAAAATAGAAAGACATTCTGTGGTCAGCGCTTCTGCTATATGAAGACCAAAAGGCGAGCGGGCGACTTCACCTATTGAAGCTCTCATCAGTGAGGTTAAGGCGGCCAAACTGGCTATCAAAACCCACTTCTCCCACATGTCTTGCACGATGGCAAAACTAGCCTCAGAGGTAAAATTACAAGGACTGATTATCTCCTCTAGCTCCTGCAAGCGCTCACTCATGACACCACTGAGCTCGCCATAGCGCAGGCTGTGATTGGCGTTTAAGTGAGTAATTTGGCCCTGTCCATCAAGCGCTGAAGAAATAACACAACAGCCGCCCAAGACGCATTCCTCACCAAAGCGGCGAGTCAATACATCTAGATGCTGCATACCATTGAGCAAGGGTAAGACCATCGACTCACTACCGACAGCCGATGCTATGGACTCAATGGCGCTATCTAGGTCATAAGCTTTGCAAGACAGAATGATCAAATCGAAGTGACTGTCCACTCGTTCCAGAAAAGAAAGATTGGCAATATCAATAGAACCAAAGCGACTTTGCACCTTGAGTCCGTCGCGTCTCAATTGCTCTGCGCGGCCGGGCCGCACCAAAAAGGTCACATCGGCTCCGGCTTCTAACAAGCGGCCACCGAAATAACCACCGGTGGCACCGGCACCCAGGACCAGGATTTTCACGGATTGACTCGGCCCCAGCTCAAAACACAGGTGCAGTGACAACCAAGTCTTAATCGTAAGCGGCTATGGCTTAATGGTGATATTGATTGCATCTTCGGCAGGTGGGTTAGTCTCTTGCTCAGCAATTTCGTCAATGGTGATAGTGGCAGCCGCCGCTGTCACCTTATTGGAGAGGTGCAGGTCATGCTGCATCAATGATGTCATCAAAGGATCTGAAAGCGGCTCAGATACAGCCTCTTTGTATGCCGCAGCAAAAGGCAAAGTAGTGCTGCCAATAAATGATGATATATCGCCAGTCGGTCTAAAGTTTGTACCGCTAACACGCGCCAAATTTTGAGCCTGCGCTGGAGCAAAAACACCCAGAGCAACAGCTACTCTTCGCTGAGCGTGATTAGCATTGGCAGTCACAGTTTTACCGCCAACCACCATAGTCGTAGAGCCGCCACCGTCCAGATTCATGGCATCAATACAGCCCTGACTGGCTAAAAACTTGCCCACATCATAGAGTGTATGCGGTCCTTCAAAGGTAGCCATAATAAGGTGATCGTCATTAGTAATACCGCAGGCAGTGCGGGCATGGACATGATTGCCAGCAAAAGCGAGGGGGAATTTTTCGGCTTTGAGATCAAAAATGGGCTTGCCGTCTTTGAGCAAGAGCGGTCCTCCACTGACTGCCTCAGTGACATTAGACCAGTCATGAGGGGCTATTTGCCATTTAATATTGACATGTTCACCTTCTTTGAGGTGCGAAATAGGCGAACCTTTGCTATCAGCCAGGACAAAACCGCCATAAGGAATAGTGATCTTGAGAGTATCACTGGACATGACCTGACCGGAGGCGTCCACTGCCACGAGCACGCCTTCATATGGCAAAGTGACCTGGCTGCCCCATTGTTTGGTATAGAGGATGCAACGAGAGCCAGTGCGCCGGGGCTGATTGACGTTGTTAATCCACAAAACAGGATGATCCGGTGAATCTGTATAAAGCTTGCCGTGCAAAGAGACTCTATCAATGCGGGCATAGCCGTCATCAGTAAAACCAAGGGTGACGCGGTCATAGAGCGGTCCGGCTTTCCAGTCGCCGTCCTCTATCAATGTACCAAGGGGTACACCATTGGTCTTAAAATAATTGGCATTGATAGCAGCAATAGCACCCGAATCCCGACTGTGCTCACGCACATCTTTGAGCCTGGCAAAGGAGCTTGAGCCACTGACTGGACGGATTACTGCCTGTGACTTGGACATGTCGATATCGACTAGATTGATGCGCACGCGCCCACCGGAAGGCAGACTTCCACTCAGCACTTTATAGTTGACACCGTCATAGAGCACACGACTGCTGAGAGTCTTGAGGGCACTGTGACTGACTGCCGGCTTAGCCGCTGCGACATGGGGCTTGGCTGGTGCTGGAGCTGGTTTGACTGGCACTACAACGGTTTGTTTGGGCAGTTTTTTGAGGGGTGTAAAAGCACCACGGGTGATGCGACGAGCGCGCCCACCGAGGCGACTGTAATTGACACTGCGTCCATGCACAACGGGCGATCCACCGCGCACCATCGGCACAACGCCTAATGCCAGTAATGTCTCGGGCTTGTGCTTAGCGAGCAAAGGTTGTCCCTGAGCTGGACTCATCGACACAAGTGATAAACAGGATATGGCAAGAGCAACCAGTTTGTTACTACCAGCTACTTTTTGAAAAATAGAGAGTGCTTTTACTCTCCCGCTTTGACCGTTTGCCTTATGCAAAAAATGCCCCTGGTTAAACCAAAAAATTTAAAAGGAAGAAAAGAGTTAGTAAGTTGAAATCAAAAACCAGCTCTGGGCTCTGAAAATCAGGTTTGTGCCTGAAATCGATATACCCAAAACCACAATAATTATTCAACCAGTTAAATCACCACTAAGCAAATAAAAATAGGAAAAAAGGCAAAAATAGATGCCAGACAGCCAGGCCTTGCCCCAGAGCGATAACCAGTGGATATATCCCCGCCCCAAATAGTAGCTCAGCGGCAGGGCCTGCTAAGAGACCATCCCGATACTTACCAACCGGTTATTTTTTCTTGCCGCCACTTTTAACTGGGCTGTATTTCTCTTGATATGCTTCGATTGCAGCTGCTCTTTCGCCCTCAGGCAACAGCGGAAAACCAAGCTCCATGCGGTGGTGCAAAAAGCCTCTGGCGACTTTTTCGGACAATTTGCGAATCTTGAGGATGTTGGCCATACGATCATCACGCCCCAAAACGCCCCTGGCGTCTAGCAAGTTGAAGGTATGAGAGCACTTGAGAATTTGCTCGTAGGCAGGCAAAACCAGCTTTTCATCAAGTAGACGCAATGCTTCCTTTTCGGCCAGATTAAAGAGCGTAGTGAGCATTTCAGGGTCGCTCTTTTCAAAGTTGTAGGTAGATTGCTGCACTTCATTTGAGTGATATAGCTCACCATAAGTGACTGTGTCATTCCATTTGAGCTGATAGACACTGTCGACATTTTGCAGATACATAGATAAGCGCTCAACGCCATAGGTGATTTCTGCAGCCACTGGTCTTACATCTAAGCCGCCAGCTTGCTGGAAGTAAGTAAACTGTGTGATTTCAAGACCATCGAGCCAGACTTCCCAGCCCACACCCCATGCACCTAAAGTGGGTGACTCCCAGTTGTCTTCAACAAATCTGATGTCATGCTCTAGAGGATTGATGCCAAGCTGTTTGAGACTCTCAAGATAGATTTCCTGCACATTATCAGGAGATGGCTTGAGAATAACTTGATACTGAAAATAGTGTTGCAAGCGATTGGGGTTCTCGCCATAGCGTCCATCAGTAGGGCGTCTGCAAGGATCGGCGCAAGCCATGTTCCAGGGCTCAGGACCGAGCACACGCAAAAAAGTACCGGGACTCATTGTCGAGGCGCCTTTTTCGAGGTCAAAGGGTTGCATTACGACACAGCCCTGTTTACCCCAGAAGTCGTTGAGGGTGTGAATTACCTGCTGAAATGTAAGCGCCATCTCTTGTCCTCTTATATTTTGCTTGAAAAGTTTAGCATCGCAATCGTCAAGGGGGAGCAAACGGAAGTCTTCCCGCTCAAGGTAAGGCAACAAAAGATCACAGCCAAAAGATTAGAAAGTCACACCAAATTTTCTACATAAATTAGAATACGGGGTTATTCTAATACTCATTAGCCGCCTAAGCTGTTTAGCTTGGCAACCCGTCAGCCAAAAGGAGTCCAGAGTGGACAGTCAGGGGACAACTGGAGTACATGACCTGGACCGGCACGAAGCGCCCGGACCAGCTCAGATGGTGCAAGCCTTATCACCCAAGGTGCAGCTTTTGCTGGACAACATCAACGGTGTGCTTGTCGGTCAGGAACACGCTACACGACTGGCTGTGATTGCCTTTCTAGCTGGCGGACACGCGCTCATTGAAGACGTACCCGGTGTGGGCAAGACCTTGCTAGCCAAGACTCTGGCGATGTCGGTGCATGCCAAATTCAAGCGGATACAGTGTACGCCAGACCTATTGCCCTCTGATATTAGCGGTGTCAGCGTATTTGAGGCAAAAGAAGGCGTCTTTAAATTTATGCCCGGACCGATTTTTACAAACATCCTCCTGGCAGACGAAATCAACCGGGCTACACCCCGCACCCAGTCCAGCTTGCTGGAGGCGATGGAAGAAAACCAGGTCACTACCGACGGTGCCACTAGAAGGCTGCCGGACCTATTTTTTGTAATCGCCACCGAAAACCCGATTGAATATCACGGTACTTTTCCCCTGCCGGAAGCGCAACTTGACCGATTTATGCTCTCTCTATCGCTGGGTTATCCTAAGCCCAGTCAAGAAGTCGAGATCCTGGACAAGACTTTAGATGATGGCGCTTTTACAGTAGACGCAGTACTAACTGAAGAAGAAGTGCTGGAAGCAAGACAGGTAGTGAAGAGCATTATTGTCGAACAATCTATCAAAAACTACATTGTTGCTGTCGTAGGCGCCACACGCAAACACCCCTCTATCGTACTGGGAGTAAGCCCCCGGGGCAGCCAACTGCTGATGAGAGCAGCACAGGCAGCTGCGCTCCTCGACGGAAGACACTATGTAAAACCAGATGACGTCAAGCTTCTGGCACCGTACGTATTGGGTCACAGAGTTATTCCCAAGGTCAGGGACAATCGGGTCAGTCATGCTCAACTTATTGAAAGAGTCCTCGAGGAAGTCCCCGTACCAGTCTAAGTTTGGTAGCGGCAAGACTAAATCACAAAGCGATGATGCTTCTCCCCGTGGGTTGAAGCTCTCTTTCAAGTTTTCAGAAAGTACTGTAGAAGTGACTCTGGAAGTGCGCTTTTTTGTTGTGCTGTTTCTCACATTATGTCTCTACGTATTTGGCGGCGAAACCGGCAACCTCTGGTGCTATCTCATGGCATCAGTGGGACTTGGCATAGTCTTGCTTGGCACTTTTGTGCCGCTTTTGCAAGTTATGGAAACAAGCGTGCACTTCCATCTGCCATCAGAAGCGGTGGCAAGAGAAAGGCTCAATTTGCGCGTCAAAGTGACTCGCAAAAACTGGTGGGGCTTTGCCGCTCGCTTTGTGCCTATTAAATGGTTACTGGTCAAAATCAAACTGGCCCGCATAGGCGAAGCTGAAAACATGCTGCGCCCGATTATGGTGGACCATCTGATCAATGAAGCCTGGGTAGTGGCACAAACTCCAAGACTGAGACGGGGAGTCTACAATCTAGAAAACATCGAGCTATTCAGCTGCTACCCCTTTGGTCTGGCCTGGTGGTCCAAGCGTTATCGCCTCACCGAAAAGTTGGCAGGAGAGCTTTTAAAAGACCTGGACGAAAACGACAAAAACAATATCTATGCAGCCAATATGGGTGCAATTGATAGCCACGGTGCTTCGCGTGTACCGCAGATGATTGTATTTCCGCGCATCAATAATGTCGACGGCAATTTCTTATATAGATTGCGAGCAGCCGGAGATTCGGCCCTGTTTTTCTCTTCATCTCGTCCTATAGCAGCACTTTCTTCGGCATCGGTGCGTTCATTGAGAGAATTCAGCAGTGGTGACAGTCCACGCTTTATTCACTGGCCAAGCTCCGCAAAAACTGGCAAGTTGATGATTCGTGAGTTTGAGTCTGAGGGTCTACCTGGTTTTGATGTACTACTGGATCTTACTTGCGACTGGAAAAATGAAGACCAGTTCGAACTGGCGGTCTCCATTACACTCTCTTTGTTGCAACTTGGTTTTAAAATGGGCGGCGCCCCTGAACTCTTCGTCATTCCCAGCCTGGACGAAGACCTGGAGCGCCTGCCCGATGTTTTGAGTGATTTGCCGCCAATTGCCCGGGGCATCGGGTGGGCTTCGCAAATTCTTGCTAGAGTGGAAGCACTGGAAGTAAAAGACATCAATTACCAGGTCCGGGTACCGCAAGTGGGCATATCAGATACCCTCGCTCTTTTGACAGTCCGCCCCTCTGACTTAACTCAGGAAGAGGCAGACGAACAGGCGCGTCTCAAATCTCAGGACGAAACCGACTACGTCATGAACTACAGAGATCAGCCCAAGAAGGCTGATAAGGCACCCGCAGACGGCATGCGTGGACTGGCAGCCAGCCAGCTCAGACAAGTTGATCTCTGGGTACTATCGAGAGCTTCACTGGAAGCCGATGGTCAAAGAGGCCAGGGTCGTGGAGCACCTATCCCCATGCACGCCCAGGGCTCGGGTGATAGACGCACAGCCGAAGACGGTGCTGCTCCTAAAAATGGACGGATACTTTCTTCACTGGCTGAATTTGAGGAGCTGGCACACCTTTGAACACCCTCACTCAAATCGACAAAAGCAAAAAGAAAAAGAAAGTCGAAACAGCGGAAGGCTCGATTGGCATCAGGCTGACGGCTCTGATAATGACCATAACACTTTTAGTGGCCTCTGCTTGCTACATTCCCACTGACCCCATTATCACCCTGCTTTATGTCGGTACAGCAGTACTCGGTAGCTATCTTGCCTTTTTGTTTCGCGACTCAAGACCAGCTTGGCTAAGTGCCTTGCCCACAGTTGGCACACTACTTTTATTTACTGTATTTATGCTGGAGCTTTATTATGGCTACCAACATTCGACTGCCAGCGCGGTGGCATCTTTTGTCCACTTAATTGCCGGACTGAGCGCCTTGCACTGTTTTGATTTGCGCACCCGCGGTGATTTTTCGATTGCATCCTTAATAGGTTTGGGACTGCTCACATTTTTGATGGGAGTTGGCCGTGACTTTATGTTTGGTGCTTTTATCCTGGCCTATACAGTCTTGGCTGGTTTGCAATTATTTTTTGATAGCTCCTCACGCTCCCACGAGCTCGGTCCATCGCGCTCAGTAGGAGCCAATAAGAGCGCTAACCAGCCGGCTGAATCAGATCTCAAAAATCTTTGGCAAATGGTAAGCAGCCTGGAAATAGGATCGCTTTTTGCACTCTTGCCGGTGTTGCTACTACCGGTGGTGAGCTTTGCCATTTTTATGGGCTTACCACGCACCGAAAGTCTTTTGCAAGTTTTTATAAGCTCGGTGCGTGCCCGCATGCCACTGCCAGCCACACTCACATCACAACTGGGCAAAGGCGGTCGCAGTCAGGCTCTCAGGGGTGGCAAGGAAGAAAAACCTGGTACGGATAATTCTAGCTTTACAGTCAAAGGCGGCAATGGTGGCACTGCTGGCGGTGCCGGCAAGGCGATGGTAGGACCTGGAGGCAAAGGCAAATCCAATGTTGCCACCCAGGCAGAGGAAGGCAAAGGCACAGATAATATCGACCTTTCTAAATTAGAAAAGACCCTCACCAAAAAGCAATTCGCAGCCTTTAAGACACAATTAGCTCACGAAAAAGAGCTAAATGAGTCTTATGAAAAAGAAGGCGTAGACATGAATACGCCTCAATCTAACAGCGAAGAAATCGTCCTCAAAGTATCAACCCCTAAAAAACTCTATATCCGCAAATTTGCTCTCAATGGCTTTAACGGCACAACCTGGAAACGAGCTCTGCCAACGCCCCCCAAAACAATCAAACCAAATAAAACTTTTGGCTTTGACCTGACCAATAGCGACGCCGTTTATGTGCCACCCAATCTGCCCACCTTGGAAGTAAAGCAAGAGTTTAGAGCAGAAGCCGATCTTGGCTATATGATTCCGTCTAGCTGGATCCCTCAAATAGTAATCACAGAAGGCGACGAAGTTAGAATCGACAGTGACGCTACGATAAAGTCGACAAAACGACTGACTAAAGGCACAGCATTTACTGTTATATCGCAGGCCCCAGTCTATGACCTGGATATGATGCAAAAGCAGCCGCTGGAGACCTTGAGCGAGCTTGACGAAGATCGCAAAGAAGAATTGAAAACAGCCCAGAGCACTCTAGATCTGACGGCATCAATTAGCGAACCAATTAAAAAGCTTTCTCTGGAGATCACTTCAGATCCTGATGCCAACTGGTTTACACGAGCACTAGCCATTCAAAGCTATCTGCGCAAAAACTATCGCTACGAAAACGACGGTCTATTTAAGACGCTAGATGTTGATAAAGAGCCAAATCAAGCAATCGAAAACTTTTTGTTTAAGACCAAAGCAGGCAGCTGCAGACACTTTGCCACAGCTCACGCTCTTTTGTGCCGTAGTCAGGGCATCCCAGTGCGTCTGGTGATGGGCTATCTGCCTGGCACCTTTAACAAAGAAACCGGCTACAACGAAATTCGTCGCAAGGATTCTCACGTCTGGACCGAAGTCTATATCCCCTACTGGAACTGGGTGCCGTTTGACCCCACGCCATCTGGAGAATTGCCGGCCCACGAAGAAGGTGGCAATGCTTTGACGAAATTTATCAGAAGCGGCCTGGCTAACCCATTTGCCCAAGAAATCAAATCCAATCACAAAAATCCCAGACCACTAGCCGGTCTAGAGAGTTTGGGCGGCAATCAAGAACAAAATCCGACCCCGCCACCACCGCCTGGTAAAAAAACAGATGAGTTAAAACTGCCTGGACTGGGCTCAATCGATCCCCAGATAATGCAGATAGTGGTCAAGATATTGGGACTGCTGGTCTCGCTTGGACTGCTTGGACTGGCCATAGTCGTCTATTTAAATATGCGCAAAAAAGCCAAGGTGCGGGAGCTACTGGCGATTCACAAGCCTTCCACACTTGTCTATCTTGAAGTCCTGGAAGAACTCAAACGCTACGAAGTCGTTAAGTTTCCTACAGAAACAGTAGACGAGGTCTCGCTGCGCTTCCAAGAAAAGTGGCAGGAGATGTCAAACTCCGGTAATCCCGTCGACGAAGAACTGGCGCCTGTTGTCTCCAGTTTTATGGAACTCTATACGGCGGACAGATTTGGCGGAGAAGACAATCTTGACGAGCTTACTGAAATTTCCAGGAAGATAAAGTCACTAACTGGCTCCAGCCAGCGTAGATAAGCCTTATAATTTGGGCAGGTGCTAGTAAGTAGAGCCACACTGCGCTAAAGTGGATATACTTGCTTGCCATACTGAGAGCGCATCAGGGCTCAAGCGATGTTGTCAACAAGTCAAGCGGAATATCACTGCGGTTGTACCGCAGACTCAAATGGTCCCTAACGGCTCCAACTAAAGAGAGATACAAATGCAACAGGTAAGAACGGGAACACAACAGCAACAGGAATTCGTTCCTCCATATCCGGCAAGCATTGCCGAAACAGGTATGAAAGAAGGTTTCCTGGAAGAGCTGGTTCTCAAAGATATTTACATGGTCAACTTCGCGCTTGGTCGTGAAATCGCCTCAAGGACCATGTTGCCCTTCAAAATCGTTGAAGAAATCATCGAAGTATTGAAGAAGCAATTGCTCATTGAAGTAAGAGCCTCAGGCGGTCTTGCTGACTACGAATACACTCCCACCGAAAAAGGTCGGGACCGTGCTCGCGCTTACTTTGACCACAACGCGTATGTGGGTCCGTGCCCTGTACCGTGGTCCCGTTATGTCGACTCTCTCAAATATCAGACTATCCGTCGTGAGCACGTCACTCCCAGAGACTTGGAAGTAGCTTTCTCAGACATCATGGTCAACCGCCGCACCATCAACGCCGTTGGTCCAGCCATCAACTCAGGCAGAGGGATGTTCCTCTTTGGTGAAGCCGGCAATGGTAAGACATCAATTGCTGAACGTATTGTGCGTTCGTTCAAGGGACATATTTTTATCCCTTATGCCGTAGAAATCGACGGTCAGATTATCCGTGTCTACGACAACCACAACCACGAACAAGTATCTGCTGCTAACTATCCACGAGATTATGACCACCGATGGGTACGCATCCAGAGACCTTGCGTAGTCGTAGGTGGTGAGCTGACAATCGATATGCTCGAACTACAGTTTGACTACGGTACAAAGCTCTACGAAGCGCCAATCCAACTCAAGAGTAATTGCGGCTTGCTGCTAATCGACGACTTTGGTCGTCAACGTATCGACCACAAATCACTACTCAACAGATGGATTGTGCCTCTCGAAAAACGGGTGGACTACCTCACATTGCACACCGGTAAAAAACTGGAAGTGCCATTTGAACAGCTCATTGTTTTTTCAACTAACCTCAACCCAGCTGACCTGGTAGACGAAGCGTTCCTCAGACGTATTCCCTACAAGATCAACATCACAAACCCGACAGAAGACGAGTTCAAGTGGATCTTCCTGCAATATTGTCAGCGTACTGGCGTGCCCTATAACGAAGAAGCGGTCAACTATTTGATCGAGTCACAATATAGAAGCGGCAAGCGCATGATGAGATGCTGCCATCCTCGCGACATCGTCGATCAGGTCATCAACCTCTGTGCTTTCTTGCAGACCGATCCCAGACTCTCCAGAGAGTATCTGGACCACGCCTGTGCTGTTTATTTTGCAGCAATGGGCAAATAACAACTGCAATTACAAAAGATCAAAGAGAGCTACCAATAGTGGTGGCTCTCTTTTTTTGCTCAACTTAGAGAGCAAAGCTGAGCAGATAGCGAGATGCTATTTGTTCGACCCGACAACTCAAAGTCGGATACAGAGGCAACGCCCAATCCAAATAAGGTAAACAGCGAGAAAAGGCCAGGTCACCAGTGACAGCAATAAAATCAGAAGACGGACTTGCCCTGAATCGCACGGGTGTGACAACAGTACCAGCTAGAGACTGACAGCTGATGGCATAGGGAGCACGTCCCTGGCGACTGGCTATAAGATTGAGGTTGTCCTTTTTTAGTAGCAGCAAGAGCTGCTCAGCACCCTCAGCGTGCTCCCAGCGATAATCGACTAACTGATCGCTGTAATGGCTTAGATCTGTCAAATTGCGCAGTGGCTCAGATCGACTGCGCAAATACGCACGCAAAGTCGGGTCAAAAATATTGTCACCAGAGCCAGAGGTACGCTTACTGGCAGACTGTTTTAACAAAATAAACTGGCCGGTACGGCGCAGACAAAAGAAGTCTCTCCCGCTCAATATCTCCAGCGACGGAGCAAAAAGCTGACAACAAAAAACGAGAATGATGCTTTTGGCTAACACAACAAAACCAAGAGATTGTGGTTGCCAGAATCTCTTGGGCTGAGAATCGCTGCGGTCCACAAAAACCAATAGTAAAAGTAGTCCATAACTGAGCAAAACGATGGGCAGAGCAGGTCTGGCTACAACAATAGTGGACAGAGGCAAGGAGGCAAGCCGCTCAACCACAAAAAGCAAAAGCTGAATCAATGGCGCAGCGATAAGACAGATCCAACTTGCAGGCAAAAGTAGTAAACGAGTGAGCGCGGCAAGCGGAGCCACTAAAGGACTGGCACCAAGAGTACTAGTGGAGAAAAAACTGACAATCGTATAGGGACTGACAAGCAATGTGGCAATAAAACCAAGCACCGTCACTGGTGCCACCAGTGGCTCAGCAAGAGTATTAGCGAGCAAAAAGACGGTGCTAAGTTGACCAAAATAATAAAGCTGCAAGGGCAGCACGGCGCACTGCGCTGCTAACACAATAGCAATGATACTGACCAGGCCCCTGCCCAATTTACCAGGGAGTGGCAAGATTAGTTTGAGACTGGCATCAATCAATGGATAGAGACAGAGCACACCAAATGTGGCCGCATATGAAAGCTGCAAACCAATATCAAAAACGCTGACGGGACTGAGCCATATAGAGAGCAAAAGTGCCATTGCCAGCGCCCTTACGGCTGTAATCTGACGGAAGATGCAGCGTGCAAACAAGGCGATCAAACACATCACAGTGGCGCGAAATACTGATGGACTGGAGCCAGCCAGTAAACTAAAGCCCAAAACAGAAAAGACACAAACGGCTAGCTCGATGTGTTTGAAGCCATTTACGCCACAAAATAAAGGGGCTCGTAGTTTTTGCAAACGACCAGAAAGCGCCAGTATAAAACCGAGGATAATAGTGAGGTTCATGCCGGAAGCGGCCAATAGATGACTTAATCCAACTTTGTTAAAACTCAGCTTGAGGGCGCTTGCGAGAGCTACAGCGCGGTCGCCCATGACCATAGAGGCAATCAACTGAGCAGCCGTATCGCTAAGATTACACTTAAAAAAAGACAGCAAATACTTGCGCCAGAAGTCGACTATCTGCAAACAAAATCCAGACCAGTCAGAGAAATTGCTATGACTTTGTAGTGCTAACTGACTGTGCCTATCTGGATAGGCGCGCGATAGCTGAAAGTAGACGCCACGACTGGCGAGATAAGAAGATGGCTTACCCTGAAAGCTAAAGCATTGGTCGGTTGGCCGGCTGAATACACCACGCACGGTGATCGTCTGACCGAGACAAGAGTTGCTACTGAGAGAGCCCTCATTCAAAATACCAGGAGCAAGCATGACGGGCACTAAAGAGGCTATTTTGAAAGATTTGGTATCGGACTCTAATATGACCGCATCGCTTATGGTAAGACGGTCCTGACTGGCGTCAATACAACTGATGCGACCACTCATGGTGACATGCTCTCCGAGCAGGTAGTCTAGCTGGTGTTGCGTTAACTCGGCTTGCCTCAAACCTGTCATCAAAAATGCGATGGTTACAAAGGTCACACCAGCTAGCTTGCTAGCAAGTCTGGCACGCAAAAGAGTCTGCAAGAGCCAGATAAAGATGGCAAGCAATGCCAGCAAAACAAAATTAGCGAGGATCTCCTCTCGCCATAGACTGGCAGCCAGAGCCCCTAACAGGGCTGAGAATGCCGACCAGATCAAAACCACATCAGAGCCACCAGGTGCACTTGAAATAATAAATCCAGTACTGCGCTCCAGACTATTATTTGCACTTGTAGCAAAATCAACAATGCTCAGCTGATCCGCCTGGTGAGCGGATGTAAGCTTACTCATGAGAAGACCTCCGGCACAAAAGCATGCCTATCAGAAACTACACAAGCCATTTATAGCTTTGCAGTTTAAGACGTCCTATTCTCAAGAATAGTTCAATGCACTATCTCAAAATCCAACTCTCTTACTTACCGCGTTGCAGTCCATTGTCGACGTTAAGCGGATTGAGGTGCGGATTGCCATAGTTGGCTCGGATGGTGGGATCAACCCTATCGGTCAGCTCATTAAACTGTTGTCTGAGCTGCTGCAAATCTGGGTTATTGGGGTCACCAAAGCGCTCAGCCATCATAATGGCGCCCTGGGCACCGTTAAAGCTCTTACGTCTATTGCCTGGCAAAAGATCGATAGGATTGTTAGCGGCGTTATATAAAAGGTCTTTTGCTCCAGTGCCATCATCACCATGATCCAGTTTGTTTTTAGCCATAGCTAGATAGGCTACAGCCTGATCACGGTATAGTTTTGCCAACATTTGCTGACAATCAACTTTCTCGGCATTAGCTAGTTCTGCCATTCTGGTATTACCGTCTGTTGTGAATTTATCGCCAAGGTCACGCGCCTTCTTGCCCTTTTCGGCATATTGCAAGACCATGCGATCTGATTCAAAAACAATCGATTTTAATATCTTTTCGGTATCTGCACCGGCATATTTAGCCAGATCTTTGACCGCGCCAGGGATATCATGCTTACCTTCAAATATTTCGGTGAGCTTCTTACGCGTTTCAGCATTGTAATCTTTGAGTGCTTTCAGCTCTTCTTCTTTAGGCTGTGTACCTTCCACAAGTGCTGGCGGATGTGAGCTATCTTTGTTGTATTCGATAATGCCTCGGGTGAATTCGTGGGCACCATTTATTGAAGTGGTAGAACGAATATAAAGATCTGCTGCCCGACCATTCAAGTCCAAGTTATAGCCAGGCAAGATGTAGTTAAAAGTGTGGTTTTCGAGAACCTGAGTGCCCTTGCCCACTTCAGCATCACCCATAGAACGGCGCATCACACCGTCCTGTCGATAAGCCAGGAGCTTTTGCTCTTGAGTCATTTGAGGACTGCCATCAGGTTTTTTGAGATTCCAGGCAGCTCTCATCTGAGCATCACTGGCCATAACCAGACGCATTAGATAATCGGTCTTTTTACCGAGATCTGTATAACTATTGGTCATGCGATCAAGCGAACTGGCAGAACGCTCTCTAGCATCGACAACAGTGCGCTCCTTGGTGTCATAATAAGTATCTTTAAAACCGGTGGTATTATCCCCAATGGCATGAATACCCTTGGCTAAACCAACGCCAAGGCCAACAACGCCCAATCTAAGCGGTGCACTGGGTATACGCGAAGCCAGCGCGATAGAAGTACCGAGCAAACCAGCATCCACCCAGTCAGTGTTACCGGTGGGAGCATTCCAGGCTTCAGGAGCGGCACCAAAAACTTTATCCACAGCGCGAGATGCAACTAGCGAACCAGCCAGTGCAACCCCTTTGCCCATTGTAGTTTTGGAAGCAACAAGAGCCATCGGTCCAAGCAACTGTTCAGTGTTCCAGGATTCTTGTGCCTTACCACCAGTTGCTTCGTTTAGGGAGCGGTCAGCCAGGATAGCACCATAAGACATTGCCGCACCAAACAATCCCGTGCGCATCGAAGATGCAACACCCATTGGCTCTGCAATCTTACGACCAGCAATAGCCTGGGCACGAGAGGTCTCGGCTGCAGAAAATCTTACCAGTTCATCTGCTTCTGTCTTACTCCAGAGTCCGTTAATCTCAGCAGCAGCAACTGTTTGCGAAGACAGTGGATTGCGCAAAGTCTGCAAACGTTGGGACGCCTTGAGTTTAGCTTCTTCCTCGACAGCCTCTTTAAGAGCCGCTTCGGCTTCCATGATACGAGTCTGTCTCAAGGCCATAGCTTCGGCTTGCTCGGAGCCAGCCTTGATTGGTACAAGATCGCCAGTACCGTTTACATGAGTCTGCCAGGCACGAGCTGGCGCATCAGCCATTTTGGCAAGATTGCGCTTAAATGCGTTCTCGCTCTCAAGGTAAGGCGCTGTGGCAATCACTGTACGGTTGGCGGCAGCTGTCAGACCACGCTCATAAACTGGTGACATGGCACCGCCAGCCATAGCGGCAAGTGTGGCTCCAGCTGTGTGCTGGAAACCACCAGCAGTCATAAAATCAGGGTCGCGAAAAGGATCATGCGCCAGTCCGCGCTTAGCAATTACTTGTTGAATAGCTTTGTGTGTAATCTCAAGGGCATTTAAGTCCTTGGACTGAGCAGCAGCGGCACTTGTAGGAGTGGAATAGCGTTGATTTGGGTCACGCTCATATTGCTGGTGAGTCTGACGGAAGTCTGGCGTGACGGGCTGCTGTGTGCGGTCCAGACGCTGACCATCAGGGGTACGATCAGTGCCATATGTAGCCCGACCCGGTGGCTTTGGCGCACCTGGCTGGTCTTTGGCCTTAAAAGGATCCAGAGAAGGGGATTTTTGCCCAGGTTCGAGGGCTAAAGGAGCAACATTTGGTGGACGCTGTCCATCTTGAGCCGCTTGGATTAAGGTTAAAGCAGAATCACCAGGCTTTGTTTGATCCTTGTCTTTTTCTGGTTTAACAGGCTGGTCGCCACTCATAGAGTTCCTCCGGTTCAAGAAAAATGCAGCCTAGAGTACAAACTCTATATGCCACCTTCGCACATATCCATATTAGACAGATTTCAGCGATTGGTAAATGCGTAGAATTCCCACCTTAGACGCTTTTTGACGGCGAATTTATCTTTCGCTTACTTTTTGACTCGGCCATGACACAGTTTGCATGCTTTTGGCATTATTAGAGGCATTTAGTCTATTTTTTAACCACTAAGCCCTTTAGCTCGTGGGTTGAATGGGAATGTGGCTAATAAGTGTTGGCAGGCAAGGCATAAATGGATTCAGATCGGGAATGGTCATTAGCGTTTGAAAACGGCCAGCAGCTTTTACGCGCTGGTCGCAAAACTGAAGGCGAACGCCTGGTGCTAGATTTGATTGCCAGGGCTGAGCAGTTTCCGCCCAATGATAATCGTCTCGTGGTCAGCATGGAATGTCTGGCTGAGCACTACTTCTGCCTAAATGCATTTGCCAAGGCCGAACCACTGGTCAAAAGAATCATTCAAAGGCTGCAAGCCACTCTAGGCCCAGAGCATCAGGATTTAGGCAACTCAATCAACAATCTGGGGCTCTTGTATCACCGCCAGAAAAAGTACTTTATGGCCGAAACTGAGTACCAAAAGGCATTAACCATACTCGGCAAAACACTTGGCTCGGCCCATGTGCAAACAGCAAACACAGTGGCTAACTATGCCAAGCTCCTAAGAGAAACACACAGACACCAGGCTGCGCAAAAATTGGAAGCAGAAAACTGCCCGGAACAGGGTAACTGGACCAAATCAGGGGTTTACAAAGCCTATAACCCACCGACCAGACAAGCCAGTCCACAAAGACGTACCAGAGACAGTTATCAAGCTCATCCAATAGTTGTTGGACCCTTGACTGGGACATTGGCCACCCAGCTTGCCAATCAGGCAATGGACGGTGAACTGGTTACTTTGCAAGACATTGCCATACCCGAGCAAATAAAGGCGCAAGATAAACCAGAAATACCGAACAAAGCTATCCCGGACGGCAACAAACCAGCCAATCAAAGCCCCGAAAGCGCTATAAACAGGCAAGGAGAAGGTTTGATGCGTATTCTCAGAGACCGCAGGGCTAACTAAACGCTGGTCTTATTGAGATAGTATTTGCTGTGGGCAGCGGCCTTCTGTCCGTTATATTTGGCGCCTGGCTTTTTGTGATAAGGCAGGTCACACATGGCTGTGCGAGTAAACACCATCTGTCCAATGCTCATTCCCGCATGGAGACGCACAGGGCGATTGCCGACATTGAGTATCTCAAGGGTAATTTGAGCTGGTGGGTGACTAAAGCCAGCGTCGATAAAACCGGCTGTAACATGCACCATCACTCCCAGTCTGGCCAAGCTGGACTTGCCTGTTAACTGCCCGACAATATCATCCGGCAAACAAATAGCTTCAAGCGTGGCACCCAGTATGAATTCGTAGGGATTGAGCACGATTGACTCTTCTTGCACTTGCACAATGCCCGAATCGACTGACTCACCTGTAAATGGGTCAATAATCTCATCTGACTCTTCATGCCAGCTAAATTTATCCGATAGCCTTACGTCATAAGAGTTTGGCTGAATCAAGCGATCTTCGTAGGGATCAAGAATTAAACGACCAGAAGCGATTTCTTCTCTGATTTCGCGATCCACAAGTATGGACATGGCAGCTCCAGGCTATAAAGCAGTGCATAGGGTATCAGCACTTAGTATAACCGCAGCTACTGCACAATCTGCATGCTTCGTATTTGAGGAAACTCTCAGATAAGGCGCCACATTGAGGACAGGAGTCTACCGATGCATATACAGATGGCTTAGAGCGGCTGTTAGATCCACCAGTAGCAGGCAATAGCGAAACAGAGAAGCTGCCCACAGGTGCCAAAGCAGATTGCACGTTAGTGGCAGAGCGCTTGCGGTCGCCACAAACCGGGGGACTAGTCACAGTCCCCGGAAGGCCAGCAGAACCGATCTTTTTTAGCAGGTCCTCGGCTAAGGTTGATTTGCTCAAAGAGAGCGGATCGGTGCTGCGAATATTGAGAACTTGAGAACGCCTTGAAGTATCCCGGTAAACGGTAATCCCCTTAAGCCCCTGCTCCCAGGCTGAAAGATAAGCCTGCCGCACTTGCTCAACGGTGGCTGAGGCAGGGAAATTGATAGTTTTAGAAACGGCATTGTCGGTATGACGCTGAAAAGCGGCTTGCATACGCACATGCCAGGTGTAGTCGATATCATGAGCAGAGACAAAAAGACGCTTAATGTCATCAGGCACACCATCAATGTGCTTGACCGAGCCAGCATGGGCTATTTGTGCCATCAACTCTTCACTATAAAAGCCTCTTTGCCGGGCCATCTCAGCAAATAATGGATTGACTTCGATAAGCTCTGTGCCGCCCATCACTCGACGCACAAAAGAGACTGCAAAAAGCGGCTCGATACCAGATGTAGTACCAGCGATAATAGAAATAGTACCGGTAGGAGCAATTGTAGTGACAGTGGCATTGCGGCGCTTGATGCCTTTGTCAGCCCAGGTAGTATAGGGCCAGTTGGGAAAAACACCGCGCTCCTCAGCTAGCTGCATCGAAGCCCGGGCCGCTGTCTCATCAATGAAGGTCATCAGGCGCTCACCATGAGTCAGAGCCTGCTCACTATCATAAGCAATGCCAAGTCTGATCAAAGCCTCGGCAAAACCCATCAGCCCCAGACCAATACGGCGATTATTGAGAGTAGCAGAGCGAATAAAGTCAAAGGGATAGCAATTGGCATCAATCACATCATCGAGAAAGCGGACACATAGCTCAACACAGTCAGCCAGCGCTGGATAGTCAAAGTCGCTCTGGTCTGGCAAAATAAATTGAGCCACATTTATTGAGCCCAGATTGCAGGCATCACCTGGACCAAGAGGCTGCTCACCGCAAGGATTAGTGGCTTCGATGTCTTCGGTGCCGGAGATTACAACGCCCAGAGCGTCGTAACTCAATTTAACGGGATCTGATTGATTGATACGGTCAATAAATACAACACCAGGCTCTCCAGTATCGTGAGCATTGTGCACAATCGTCTCAAATAACTGCCTGGCATCAATAGACCTGACCACTTGCTTTGTCTCAGATTGCAGACTGGATGGATGCACCAGATCAAACTGGGCGCCGTCTTTGACCGCTTGCATAAAGTCATCAGTGACAGCCACTGATATATTGAAGTTATTGAGTTTACCTGTATCACGCTTACAAGATATGAATTGCTCAATATCTGGATGGTCCACCCGGAGCATGCCCATATTGGCACCACGCCTGGTACCACCCTGACGAATAGCCTCAGTGGCTGCGTCATAGACAGTCATAAAACTTACCGGTCCAGATGCCACTCCAGTGGAGCTAGCTACTCTATCGTTAGCGGGTCTAATGCGCGAAAAAGAAAACCCTGTACCACCGCCAGTCTTATGAATAAGCGCAGCGTTTTTGCAGGTCTCGAAGATACCCTCTAAATTGTCTGGCACAGGCAAAACAAAACAGGCTGAAAGCTGTCCGCGTTCTTTGCCAGCGTTCATGAGAGTGGGTGAATTGGGCATAAACTGACGATTAAGCATGAGCGCTTTGAACTTATCTTGAAAGCGCATAACTTGGCTATCGCTAGCGCCAAAGTGTTGCTCACTACTGGCCACAGCACGAGCCACACGCTCAAACAATGAAGAGACGTCTTCAATTAGTTTTCCTGCCTCATCTCTAAGGAAGTATCTTTTTTCTAGTACTTTCAGGGCGTTGTCAGAAAACATTCAGACCTCCAGCTATTTCAATCTTATCAAGAAGGTGCAGAAGAACACACACCACTAAAGATGAGTACGAATCATCCTATGTGCCGCTGACAAAGCAATTAAGAAGAAGGTTTACGCCCAAAGAGGCATCCACCGCAATACAAGCAGCGCACATAACCGAGCAAATTTTGAATTATAGAAAAACTATACTACATTTGTATGGCATAGTCCAGTCGAATTAATCTAAAGTCCAGGTTGAGGCAGCTGGAGCTGGACAGGTCCTGTCTATCTTTTTAGCCAGTAGCTCCTTGAGCTTGCTCACGGTGGCATCAACTTGAGCCGGTGTAACTAGATAATCGTCTGCCCCACTCTGAATAACAGATTCACTCTTATCTTGACTGTCGATTAGCATCAAAACTTTTGCCTCACGCCATTGCGGATGACTGCGAATCATCTTGCAAGCCTCCAGACCATTTAAACCAGGCAAACGGGCTTCGATAATCAGTAACTCCGGTCTATACTCCTCAATCAAGTTAAAAGCACTGAGGGCATTGTTGGCGTCTAGCAACTGATATAGAGCCGGCTGCTCAAACTGATCACTAATTATTGTGCGAATAGCCTGACCCCCTGGCGAGTCAGAAGCCGCCACCAGAGCGATACGTCGCACAGTAAGAGGCGCAGATGCTAGACCATCCATAGAGAGCTCACTCCCTTTTACCTTTGCTAGCAGTTGTGATGGCAAACCATCCTGGTCCAAACTGGCAGGTGCGCTCGAAGTATCGCTTTGAGCCACTGTATCCGGTGGCAAAGCCGCTATTAGTGCAGCACTGATCTGCTGCAGCAGCTCCACATAACCAAGATATTCAGCAAGTGCCTGGTCGTCTGGACCGCTCTGTCCAGTAGTGACCAGATCTAATTTTCTCTCTATAAGATTGGCTACCACGCCAAGCTCTATAAATCCAAAAGAACTACCGGTACCATTAATTTGATGCACGGCATTGAGGATCTCGGAGAGACAGACTTGCACAGCCGAAGCGTCGCCAGCAAGAGTTTTGTCCCGGCTCAAAGTTTTGAGAGCTATTTGAATTTGATTGAGTGTCTCAGGAATTTCGCGAATATATTCACAGGCCAGCCTTGAAATCAAAGCCATGGTTTCTAGATCTTGAGCCTGACCAGGCTGACTACGCTGCCGGCGACCGGTCAGGGCACCGCTACTACCAATCCCACCAAAGCACTTAAGGTATGAACTGCTATTACTAGAATCATTGTCAGCACATAGACGTCTGGCTACTATTGGTAAAGATTGGCATTTATCGCTTCGAGAGACAATCTTATCCACTAAAAATATTGGTTGTAATTGCTGGCAAAGAGCACTGCTATAAGCAGATGCCGAGATATAAACAATTGGTATCGACAGGTTAAGTAAGCGCAGCTCACGGATCAAAAGCAATACATTAATAGCAGGCAGAGACTGGTCCACTATAAGCAGTCCGGCATTAGCAATAACGATCTCGTCACTGCCAATCTGATCAAGCAGAGGCAACACCTCAAAGTCAGGTGGCAATAAACTTGTCCTCACCTGCCTATATAGCTCTGACTCGGCAGTAAGCACAAGGACTCTCAATGAAGGCGCGATTGTACCTGCATCTCTGCTTAATCCGGATGCACAATCAAGTTCCTGCGACATAGCCACCCTCCTGCTTTTATTGTATCCAATGCAGCTAGACTGACAATCACCAGTAAGGTTGAGAGTGTCGCTTTAAATTAGGTAAAGAATAATTATTGCCTCATCCTAGCGGGGGATACAAAAATGCCTATTTTGTTGAATCATGGAAAGGTAGGGCGCTTTTGTCAGGTGATTGATGCAAATCGAGAGAATAATGCTCATAGATGATGATGCCTCTATTCGCAAAATTGCGGCAGTCACTCTTGAGCGCGTCGGCAAGTGGCAAGTCAAAACAGCAGATGGGGGATTGAGCGGTTTGGCTATGGCGTCCGAATTTAAGCCCGATGTGATTTTGCTCGATGTGATGATGCCCGGCATGGATGGACCAGCCACCTATAAACTGCTAAAAGAAGATCCAGCAGTAACTAACACTCCAGTAATTTTTATGACAGCAAAAGTACAGGGACAAGAACTAGAAAGTTATAGCCAGCTTGGTGTGCAAGGTGTTATTTCTAAGCCCTTTAATCCGCTCACTCTACCTGCAGAAATAGAAGCTCTGGTCAATGGTGGATAGTCAAATTGGCAGGTAAGCAGCATGATATAGCTCGGTCATTATTGTCAGATACTTCTATTATGGTCAGTACAAAGTGAAGAACTCATTTAGAGTTTTGATGATTGAAGACGATGGACACTACCGCAAGTTTGTCCACGAGCTATTGTCAAAACAAACAGATCCCAGCTTTATTCTCACTTACGCCTCTTCGATAGAAGAGGCTCAGGCTAATCTGGAGCAAAGTCAAACCAATGTCATTTTGCTTGATCTCAATTTGCCGCAAAGCAAGGGACTGACAACACTGTCTAAGGTGCAGGAAATAGCACCGCAATGTCCAATTATTGTCTTGACCGGTAGTGATAACGAAGATCTGGGTTTACAGGCAGTCTCCATGGGTGCTCATGAATATCTAGTCAAACAACATATCAGCAAAGATTCACTGGTACGTTGTATTCGCTATTCAATCGAGAGACACCGTGTTGATCAACAGCGCATGCGCATGGCTGCTATCCAGGATTTTACAGCCATGCTAGCCCATGACCTCAAAGTACCGATGCTCGGAGCCGAAAAAGTATTAGAAGCACTGTTAGCCAAACAACTAGGTGAATTGACCGAGACCCAGGAGCAAGTCATCAATTCACTGCGTGATGCCAATAAAAACCAGCTCAGACTGGTACAAAAACTACTAGAAATTTATCGCTACGAATCAGGCGAATCAAGTCTCGACTTAAGAGAAGTAGACGCCGCCGCAATACTTAATGATTGTGTAAGCGAAATCGGCGCAAGTAAGAAAGTGCCTATTGCAGTAAAAATACAAGCAGAGTGCACGAATACAGTGACAAAGGGTGATGAACAAGCACTGCGTCAATTATTTATCAACCTGCTCGACAATGCCATTAAATACGGTGACAACACAAAGAGCGTAAATGTCATTCTGCAAAACAAAAAAGACAGTCTCAATATTCACATTCAAAATTTTGGCGTGCCACTACCAAGTGGCATACAACATATTATTTTTCACAAGTTTTGGCAGGGCATCCCGGGCAAAACGTATGTAGCAAATACCGGTCTGGGTCTGTATCTCTGCCATCGCATTGCACATCTGCACAGAGGCAATCTGAGCTGTAAAAGCACAAAAGAAGAAGGCACGATTATGACAATCCGACTCCCTCTTGTACCGGTCAACCAACTGGCTGAATCAAAAAAATAGAAGTACTATTTTTTGCCTTAAAACCGAATTCTACAGAGCAGCAAAAGCCACCATATACAATACCAGTCAACAATCAGTGGACAACAAAAAACATTCTATTTTTAGCGTAGCCTTAGAATTAGACCGAATCGGGCTAAACCACTAGGCGCTAAACCTTCAATATGAGACAATCGAACTATTAGGGCGAACATTGCTCATAATGGTCAATCATTGCAGTTGTCCTGCAATAAGGTATCCCAAAATCAAAGGCTTCGCCAAGGTAGGTACAACGTGGACTCCGAAGCTTGCGAAGCAAAAGTTACCAAAACGCTCATATTGGAATTACTGGATAAGATCGAAGATCCAGAACTGCGCTCAAAATTGAGAGCAGCCTTTGAAGTGACCTTAGATAGTTACCAGAGTTTAGAAGCAGAGCAAAAGCTAGAAAACCAGTCAGTCAATTTTGAAATTCTCACTCAGCTAAACCGCGAAGTGCGAGTGCCGCTAAACGCCATAATGGTTTTGAGTGAATCACTGACAAGATCTCCACTGGATGCAAGCTCATTGCACTGCGCCAATTTGATAAAAGATGCCGGCCAAAGCTTGAACAGCCTGATTGAAGGCACACTGGAAGTGGCTAAGATAGATCTTGGAGGCAAAAACATTGCTCAAGATCAGATTGATCTCAACATCCTTATAGAGGATGTCTTTCAAACTCTGGCTCTAGAAAATCTATCTTTTGGCGCGCCCATTAAACTGGATATTCAGTGCCCACTGCCTGATGTCATCGGTGAAGCCGGCAAGTTGAGGCAGATATTGCTGCATTTGACAAAACAAGCCATGCGATTTTCCAGTAATCGCATCACATTGAGAGTGAGCGAAGAGTGTTGCTTTGCAGATGATCAGAGCAATGACGAAAGCTGCCGACTCGAGGCGACGCAAAATAAATCCACTGTCCAGCTTTGCTTTTGTATCAGCTCAGCTGCCAGCCAGAGCGGTAATCCGGCTGATAGCTGGAGTCAATTGAGTATTACTCCGGCGGCCGAAAACGGTGGCATTTTGAGGCCACAGACCAATCTTGGCGTTTATATAGCGCAGAGACTACTGAACAGTCTTCATTCGGAGCTGCGTTTTTATGAACTCGAAGGCTCGTTTTGCTACAACTTCAAGATGTTGTTCGAAACTGCCGATCCATTTAGCCAGGAGAGCGAAAGCCAGAGCTTAAGCGAAGAGCAAGGCGACATCAAAACGGATGCTTATGACCTGACTTTAGCCAGCGGCATCGACGAAAAGGCGCTACTCAAACGCTTTAATCGACCCGTTGCCAAAACTGTACTGAAGCTTTTTGCACAAACTGCAACTCTTGAACTCTGGAAAATAGAAAACTCGCTAGCCAAACGCTGCCTCACTGAAGTGAATGAAGAAGCCCAATCTTTTATCCACTCTTGCCGTACTGTCTGTGCTGAAGATCTGGTCCTGGTATGCGCCGATGTCGAAAGAGCATCGCGTCGAGAAGATGTAGAAGAGGTGCGCCGCCTGGTAAACCAGTTAAAAGAGAAAGTACAAATCACCCTCAAAGAAATCAAAGAAAGCTATGACAAATAGAAAGCAGCCAGCATCTCTACTGGCTGCTTTCTATTTGATTGCAATAACCGATCTAGATGCTCAAATTGAGGTTTGAGCTGTGACCAGGGAAGGCCTTGGCAGATGGGTTGATGTATGTCACAGCAAAATTGACTGCTGTCGCTGCTTCAGCAGCTCCAGTAGCAATCAACTTCAGTTTAGCTGTATGAGCAGCGATATCGCCAGCAGCATAAACACCAGGCAAACTTGTCTCCATCATTTCGTTCACGGTGATGGCATTTACGTCCATCTTAAGACCCCAGCTCTTAAGGAAGTCTAGGTTGATAACGAAACCGATGTTGATGACGATAGCATCAACTTTGATAGTTTCTTCTTTACCAGTACGATTGTCAAAAATCACTGCTTCTTCAACGTTTTTGCCGTTGGCTTTGATTTCTTTCAATTCATAGAAGGTTTTGATATCAATCTTGTTGCGCTTCATTTCTTCAACTGAAGTTTGCACAGCTCTGAATTGATCTCTTCTGTGGATCAAAGTGACCTTATTGGCCAAAAGCGAGAATTCGTTGGCCCAGTCAACAGCAGAGTCACCGCCGCCGATGATTAGAACGTTCTTGCCACGGAATCTTTCTTTGTTTTTGACGGCATAAAAGATGCTCTCGCCTTCCATGTCTTTGTTGTAGTCGGTGTCAAGCTTTTTGGGTACGCAAGCACCGGCTCCCAATGCCAGAAGGACAGACTTGCTATGGTGGTCACTGCTTAAATCAGTAATGATCTGCCAGTGCCCATCTTCGCTTTTTTTGAGGTCAAGCACCTTTTCACCAAGCACAATCGATGGCTTAAAGAGAGAAGCTTGAGTAGCAAGGTTTTTGGCAAGGTCCTTAGCCAAAATCTTAGGGTGACCGGCTACGTCATAGACGTACTTCTCCGGGTAGAGGGCTGTGAGCTGTCCGCCGAGCTCCGGCAAAACATCGATCACTTTTACCTTGAGGCCTCTAAGACCGGCATAAAATGAACCGAAAAGGCCTGTTGGGCCTCCGCCTATAATCGTAATATCGTATAGATCCATGAGCGAATCCAAGTCTCCAGCAATCCAATAATCAAGGGGCTATTGTAATACACTGACCTGCCTAAGGGCTCAGCTGTTCATGAATAATGAAGGAGCTGATACACCTTGCCTACAAAGAAAGTTTTTTGATGAAGTATCGCGACTTCGGAAATACAGGTATAAAAGTCTCCGAGATTGGCTTTGGCAGCTGGCCTATCGGTGGTAATTCGCATGGCATGAGTTACGGTCCGACCGATGACAAGGACTCTCAAGATGCCCTAAATAAAGCCTTCGAGCTTGGTTGCAACTTTTTTGACACTGCTGATGTGTATGGTTGGGGCCACTCAGAAGAACTTTTAGGCAAAACATTTAAGTCAAAACGGGACAAAGTAATCATCGCAACCAAGGTGGGAGCCGATTTTTACCAGGGCACAGGGTTTCAAACTTTTACGAGAGATTACATCCGATTTGCCTTAAACAAAAGTCTGACTCGACTAAAAACTGACTATCTTGACGTCTACCAATTACACAATCCTCCGATGAAGCTGCTTGGCAACCCGGAAATCTATCAAGCCCTGGAAGACCTTAAACATGAGGGTAGAATCCGCGCCTGGGGGGTTTCTGTCTTTACCCCAGTCGAGGGAATGACTGCCATCAATATTGGACATCCAGACTGTATCCAGATTTCTTACAACATTTTTAGCTACCGTGCAGAAGACCAGCTGTTTCCCCTGGCCCTTGAGCAAGGATGTGCAGTAATCGCCAGAGAGCCTTTAGCAAATGGATTTTTAACTGGTAAATACAAAAGGGCAGAGCCATTTAAGTTTGCCGCCGGCGACACTCGCAAAAACTGGCCAGAAGACTATGTTAAAGCAAGAATGGATGCCGCCGCTCAGCTCAATTTTTTAGAAAAACAAGGTCAAAGTCAAACCCAGGCAGCCCTGCGTTATGACCTTTGCGAAAAGGCTGTCTCAACTGTCATTGTTGGCATGAAAACTCCCGCTCACGCAGAAGAAAATCTGCAGGCAGCAGATCTCAGCCTCAGAGCCGAAGACCTTTTAAAAATCAAAGAGCTACAGGCATCGGGCTTTAATCTCAAATAGCTATTTGGCAGTAAAGACCTTAAGTCTGTGACCACCGTCAGGAGCCGCTACGGGCACGTATAAAATCGGCTGTCCAGCCATTACTGAAGCAGAACTATTGATTTGCCCAGTTGCCGTTTGCTGCGGGTGGCCAAACTGACTCTGATAAACCGCAGTATCTTGCGAATAGTGACCACTAGCTAAGGACCACCCCGGCTGCTGAGCCTGTATTGGCATGGGTTGGGGCATTGATTGGGGCATTTGAGCCGCCATGGGAGCCTGATTGGAAAAGCTGCGCAAAGAAGGATGTGCGCTTTGAGGCATAGACTGAGGATTAGCCATCATCATGGCCGGAGGCATAGGACCAGAAGCAGGTGCGGCAAAAGTGCGTAAGGCTGGCTGCATATGGGCTGTAGTGGAAGCCTGCATCACCACGGGCTGAGCAGCACTTGCATGAAAATCGCCAGTACTGGGATTGTAGCCCTGGGGCATATTGGCGGGTGCGGGAGTATAGACTATCCCTGAATTTTTGGTTGTCTTGATGGGCAGCGCCTCTCTGGCACTACCAATGAGCTTCCGGTCAAAATGCGCAGTCGGTGCGTAAGCGCTGATGCCACCCACCACCTGATTGGCAAAGGGCTCATTGTGGCGAACCCAATAAATGACACCAAGCCAGCCAGTAAAAGCAGCAAAGAGACAGAAAAAGAGAAAGTTAGGAGTAATGACAAGACCCTGGGTCAGGGTTTTGAGACTCATGCCCTTAAGAGCGCTGTTCCATATACCAGTCTGCTGAGGCGCTTCGCCATGGTCATGACCGTGATCATGGCCATGATCATGACCGTGGTCGTGATCATCAAGACCAAGAAACTGAGCCAGTGTGCCATGACTCTGATGCCCGTGACTGTGCCCATGGTCGTGACCGTGGTCTGCACCACCGCCATCGTTATTGCCACCGTCCATGAAAACGCCGCTCATGTCCAACTACCCCGGCACAAGTCCTATCTAAATATAGATTGTAGGCTTGATCACCATTAAGTAAATGGTAGAACCACGCATAATTAAGAGAAGTTAGTCGACTTCGACGCCTTCAATCTGGGCTACACGCTGTCTCAGACTCTCTACAATTTTGGGCATTTCAAAGAGTGCCGGCATGCGCTCCTCGATACTGGTAATGTGCCGGGTCAACTCGATTGAACGCTCCATGAGCTTAATCAATATCTGCTGAGTAGCAACCAGCTGGCGCTGATTTTCTATGAGCTGACTGGCAATTTTGCTTGTTTCCATACGTTGGTCAACGCTCACCGTCATAAGCTCAGTAAAACGCTCTACCAGCTTTTCGACCTGGTGACTCATATGGCTATCACCATAAGCAGTGGCACCCTGCCCACCAGGAGTATTAGCCTCGGATTCCTCGGTCAGGTTAGCGAAAAATTGATCGAATCCTTCCATGTCGACACTATAGTCAGACCTGGATTCGGGTGTTTCTTCGGGAACCCGCTTAGCCTCTGCCATTAAACTATTTCCTCCTAAAGGACATAAAAGAGACTGTAGCAATCCTGCCGCGGCTAAGCGCTTACAGCGGTGTATAGCTCTTACACCACGGAGAACACTTGACCCCAAGTCACTCGGTTTATGGATGTGCCGCCGTAAGTGGTGGCAACGTATGAATTATAACCAATGCCTTTAATAAGGCAATAGAAAATCAAAAGAATTTATGAGCAACTTTGATACCACTTTGAGAGTTAACCAAAAGTGGTATCAAACGGACAGACAAAAATATGGTGTCACTACTGGTGGTGAAAAGAGATAGCTGTCGGAGATCTGATAGTAAGCCAGCTCAGCCTTACACAATGGCAAAAGCCACCGAAGAACGCAGAAGCCAATATACGCCTGACACCTACTGGATCTCCATCCATGGTGGTTGTGGATCTACGACGCTATGGCATTAACTGTGATGGCACATTAACAGACAAAAAAGCATCAGTCGGCTACCTACGGACGAAATGATCAGTCACCATACGTGATACCTACTAAGATATGCACCAGTCGGCAATAGCAGATATTGGCAGCGCAAAATTCCGATACTGACCTCATATGTGGTGGTATCAATGCGACTGATAAAAACCTCCCCCGGCCAGATAGCAAGAGGAGGTTTTAGAGTTGGACTATAGTTTTTTAAGCAGATAGAGGATAGCCGCCGCCGCTAACAGGCCCTTCCAGAACGACATGAGCTGACGCAGAATCCTGTTGATTTTGCTCAAACCCGTGACTATCCTCGGCGTTGAGAGTCAGAAGCTCACCGGAGTAACTACGAGTATTGCGATGCAATCTGGACTCGATAGCCTGACAATAACTGCAGCCATTTTTTGTTAATGCAGGATCTTCGTGCTCAGGCATATCAACCAACTCCTTCATCTCTGAAAGGTTTTTGACAATCTCAGGCCAGTGCAAGCGATAAGCAGTCTCAGACATATCACGAGCAACTACTTTACTCTCTTGCGGACTGACCTTGATATTTGTTACCACTAGCTGTTTGTAATTAAAGCGTACTTTGAGGCGCTCAGCCAGGTGTTGCTTGACCAAAAGCCCAGGTGAAGGCCAGGCAGGATCAACAGCTCTAACGGGTTTTAGATTGAATATGACTAGCTCGAGCTTTTGCTCGCGGGGATACCAGAGCACAAGATCAAAGGACTCCTCAAGATAGACCCGCTCGTTTTGCACTCTAGAGCGCACCTTAAGCGAGACTGCTGCTATCTCAGCACCATCTGGCAAGTAAGGATGTGCCTGGTAATGCAAAAGAGTTTTGTAGGCAAACAAAAAGGCTCTGGTAGCAGCGTCAGCGGCCTGAGGATCGCGATTAAGCTTATCTATGGGCCAGTATTGCCCCATAAACTTTTGCACCTGCGAAGCACTGGTCAATCTACCCTTATTAATCTCAGACAGTCCGCGCAGTATAAAGCGCTTACAAATGCTGGCGGCACTGGAGCGCACCTGCTCTACACCATCCTGATGATAAGCAAGAAAGTAAGCACGTTTACAAGCTTGATAGGCATCTAGCATCGTTGGTGAAAACAAGGTCCGGTCCATGTGGCCCCCTCTGGTATTACCATATTTTTGTATGTCATACTAATATATAGTACGTGGATTTAAGCCGTCAAATGAATTTCATTTGGAAGCTGAAAATGTGTTTGCTGGTTGAGAATTTTGGTTTGAAGAAATAACGCTTATTGCATGATCTCTATGACTTATAAATTCCCCTAAATATCCCCCGGAAACCTGCTTGACAGCCGCACCAAGACAAAGCCGGCTTGATATACAAACGATGGCGCAGCGCCACTCATGAACCCCCTGCGACGGATGCACAAAAGAGATAAGAAAATAGCCAAATAGACAAAATCAAGTGCAGATTAAACCTGCAAATTAATTGATAATGTTGGTGTAGTTGCCTGGTTTGTTTGAACTGCGGCAGGCAAAATTGCGTTCTTTTATATATGTACTCTCAAGAAGAATCCAAAACAATGTATCGTCTGCAAGAAGCCAATCCAGTCACCCCAGTGCTCACTGTTTCTCAGTTAACGGGCAAGATTAGAGATGTCCTGGAAGGTGAGTTTGACTCATTTTTAGTGGTTGGCGAAGTATCCAACGCCAAGGTATATCCCAGTGGGCACTGGTATTTTTCGCTCAAAGACCAAGAAGCAACTCTGCCCTGTGTTTGCTTCAAAAACTGCAATTCATCGATCAAATTTAAATTGACCGACGGCTTGATGGTAGTGGCTCGCGGCAAGCTAAGTGTCTATCCTCCTCGTGGCGCATATCAGATGATCGCCACCAATCTTGAGCCCGTGGGCGTGGGCGAATGGCAACTAGCATTTGATCAACTCAAAGCAAAACTAGAAGCTGAAGGGCTCTTAAGTCCTGAGCGCAAAAGAGCAATACCAATACTGCCTAAAAAAGTTGGAGTAGTAACAAGCCCTGTGGGAGCCGCTTTGCGCGATGTACTGAGCGCCATGAGTCGCCGCAATAATGCAGTTTCGGTAGTTATATCACCAGCAAAAGTACAAGGCGAAGGCTCAGTCGAAGAAATAGTCGAAGCTATAGCCAGACTGGAAGCACTGCCTGATATCGACGTGATCATAGTTGCCCGCGGGGGCGGCTCAATAGAAGATCTCTGGTCCTTCAACACTGAGCCGGTAGCAAGAGCCGTGGCACAGTGCCGTATTCCTGTTATTTCAGGTGTTGGCCACGAAACAGACATCACTATCTGCGACCTCGTAGCTGACTTACGTGCCCCCACCCCCACAGCCGCCGCAGAACTTGTAGCTAGAGGTCAGTCCGAGCTAAGTGACAAATGGACTTATCTTAGTCAGCGACTCAGCAACGCCATGGAAGAAAAGCTCAACTATGCTGAGCGTGAGCTATTAAGATTGAGTCCAAAAAACGCCCTAGACCGCTACGAAAGTCGCCTGGAGATGTCACTTATAAATGTGCTCAATAGCAGGCAGCATCTCAACAGCGCCATCGAGAGGATGTATACAAAAAAAGAGCACGATCTGCTCAAATTACAGGAGCGCCTCAAAGATCTTGGACCGGGTAATGTGCTCAATCGTGGCTTTACTATTTTGCGCCAACTTGACGGTGAGCTAATGTCATCAGCATTTGATCTCAAAGCAGGCATGCAGCTCGAAGCCATACTAAAAGCAGGCAAAGCCTTAGTCACTGTCGATAGCGTGGATACAACAGACCACGCTATTTGCAAGCAATTGTGAGGATAAGCAATGAGCGAGCCAGAAGTAACACAGCTCTCTTTAATAGAGGCGGTAGCCAAAAAAGAGAAGAAAAAGAGTATCAAGAAGGGAGACAAAATCATGTCGCAAGAAACCGAACAAACTCTCGAACCAGAGGTAAAAATCGACTTCGAAGCCTCGCTTCTCGAACTCGAAAACGTGGTTAAACAACTGGATAGCGAAGTAAAGCTAGACCGAGCACTAAAACTCTTTGAGAGTGGCATAAAGCTATCAGTAGATTGTGAGTCCTTTATTAAAGGTGCTCGCAAAAAAATAGAAATACTCAAAAAACGCTCTGACGGTGGAGTTGAGCTAGCTCCATATCAGTCTCAAGATAACGGCGACAACCAGGACCAGGACTGACCTTGCTTTTATCTGGATAGCACAAATTAGCAGGTAAACAATGCCCAATCTCGATGACACAATAGAAAGCCTCAGAGAAGCACTGAAAGTATCCCCAGACAACCTGCCTTTGCGCATGCTCCTTGGCGAAAATCTACTCAGCTCAGGGCGCTTTGACGAAGCCGAAAGCGAATTCACTACAGCCCTTGCCAAAAATCCAGACAATGCCAAACTGGCTGTCAGTCTAGCCCAGGCCTGCTTTAGCAATGGCAAATACAGCCAGGCTCAGGTCATCCTTGAAGACTGCCTATCCAAAAGCGAAGTACCAGCCAGAGCCCACCTGCTTTACTCCCGGGTGATGCTCAACGAAGGCAAACTCAATGATGCCAGGACTCACTACCAGAGCGCCATCGAACGAGAGCCCGGGTTAAAAGACCAATCACTAGAAGATAGACTGGGACTAAAAGAGGGGAACAAGCAAGAAAGCCGGGTCAGTGATGGTCCAGAGCGTCGCCAGGCTGCCACTGCCGGTGGTGAAATCCATGACTACGACATAGATGACTCTGAAGACAGCGAATTTGCGGCGATGGTCGAATCCGCTGGCATAGATTTTGACGACGTCGGTGGTATGGACGCTGTCAAAGAACAAATCAGAATGAAGATCATTTATCCATTGCAGCACCCTGAAACATTCAAAGCTTATGGCAAAAAGACTGGTGGAGGAATATTGCTATATGGTCCTCCTGGTTGCGGCAAAACATATCTAGCCAGAGCCACAGCTGGACAAATCAATGCTCGCTTTATCCCGATAGGACTGCACCAGGTGCTAGATATGTGGATAGGTAGCAGCGAAAGAAACCTGCATGAAGTCTTCGAAATAGCACGAAAGACCAATCCTTCTGTACTATTTTTTGACGAAGTAGACGCCCTTGCGGCCAGCAGATCTGATATGAAACAGACCTATCATCGTCATTCGATCAATCAATTTCTCAATGAGCTGGATGGTGTTTCGACGAGCAACGAAGGTGTTCTCATCCTGGCAGCAACCAACGCCCCCTGGGATATTGATTCGGCATTTCGCAGACCCGGTCGATTTGACCGCATTATTTTTATTCCACCACCAGACACATCGGCAAGAGCCTCTATATTGCGCATCATACTCAAGGGCAAACCACAGGACAATGTCGATTTTGACTTTATCGCCAAAAAGACAGACAAGTTTAGTGGTGCCGATTTAAAGGCCCTGGTCGAAGACTGCATCGAAAAGAAAATAGAAGAAGCCATGTCCAAAGGCAGTGCGCCAAAACCAATCACAACAAAGGACCTGGAACGCTCACTCAAAGCAGTAAAACCTAGCACAAGCGAATGGTTTGCTTCGGCGCGCAACTATGCTCTATATTCCAACGAAAGCGGACTCTACGACGAAATCGCCAAATATCTCAAACTTTGAGATTTACTTTGAGGATTGATGACTGAGGCATGCAGTGCTTTTATAGCGACAATTACCACTTTCCCTTGCCTGCAGGTCATCCCTTTCCGATGCACAAATATGCAGAGAGCAAAGAGCAGCTACTGCAACTTAAAATAATCGCCCCAGAAGATCTGCTCGACGCCGGTCTGGCAGATCTAAGTGACATCGAGAGAGTGCACACAAAAGAGTATATCGAGGCTATCGCCAGTGGACTACTGGACAAAGTGGCATTGAGAAGACTGGGTTTTGCCTGGTCAGACAGACTCTATATAAGGAGCCTGGCATCAGTAAATGGCACGATAAAGGCCGCCCTCGGTGCCTTGCAAAACGGGCTAGCAGCCAATCTAGCCGGCGGCACGCATCACGCCTTTAGTGATAGAGGCGAAGGCTATTGTGTTTTTAACGATGTAGCAGTGGCAGCTTATCGGTTGCGCCATCAAAACAGCAAAATTAAAATCATGGTGATAGACCTCGATGCTCATCAAGGCAACGGCACCAATGCTATAACCAGAGATCAAGACTGGATTTACACCTACTCAATCCACGTCGGCAGCAACTATCCAAGTCGCAAAGAAAATGGCTCAAAAGATTTGCCAGTAGAAAAAATGGTAGATAGTCAAACCTATCTAAACTTGCTAAAAGCTACCCTGCCAGGCTGCATAGATGAATTTGCTCCGCACTTTTGCTTTTACATTGCCGGAGTTGATGTGCATCAAAACGACAGATTTGGTCAAATGTCACTGACTACAGAAGCCATGGCCGAGCGGGACCGTTACACTATAGACCAGGTGCGAAAACGCAAATTGCCGCTCGCCATTGTATATGGTGGCGGATATAATCGCGACAGAGATGTGACAACCGCCTTACATGTACAGACAATACAAATAGCAGCTAGTTATCACGGCTCTATTTGATGTGAGCGCCAACATAAGTTGAAGCCGGGCGAATTAGCTTACCGACTTGTCTTTGCTCAGTAAGATGAGCGAGCCAGCCGGCTACACGGCCCATGGCAAAAGCACAACTAAATAGCTCTTGTGGTACTCCAATCAGATCAAGCAAAACTGCTGTGTAAAATTCAACGTTAGCCTTAAGTGGCCGATCAGGATGGCGCTTAGCCAAAATCTCCTCGGCAGTACGCTCTACAGCACGAGCAAGATTGAGCCTGGGAGCTTCGACACCTTCATCCTCAAGGCGACTTATTGCTGCTTCAAAAATAGCGGCACGGGGGTCGCGGACGCGGTAAATGCGATGTCCCATGCCCATAATGCGACGACCACTATTGAGTTCATTGTCGATCCAGCTCTCAGCACCATCAGCGGTACCAATGGCAGCCAACATAGCTAGCACTGGTCCGGGCGCTCCACCATGGAGAGGACCTTTGAGCGCCCCGATACCGGCAACAACACAGCTAACATTATCAGAGGCGGTGCTGGCCACTACACGCGCAGTAAAAGTAGAGGCGTTCATGCCGTGATCAGTGACAGTAGTCAAATAGACATCCAGCGCTCTGGCAAAATTATCAGGGGCCCGATTGCCTGTGAGCATACGCAAAAAGTCCTGACTGTGGGTCAAATTGGCATCCGGCACCACAAGCGGCAACTCTTTGTGCTTGCGCTGCCACCCCGCAGCAAAGACCGGTATAGAAGCAGCGATAGGCACATAGTCAGAGACTTCGCAGCCAGTATTACCGTTCAAAAGGCTGACGGCAGAGCGCAGCGAATCCATGGGATTGGCTTGCTGCAAGACAAATGGTGCCTGTTTAAGGAGCTCAAAGGCAGAGATGCGTGCCACACCAAAACGGTGCGCCAGCGCCTCTTTCTCTGCCTTGTCTGGCAATCGACCAGTCCAGAGCAAATGACAGACTTCTTCAAAAGTGACCATGGTAGCCAGTCTCTCAGCATCATAACCAGCAATGACCAGACGACCTCTTTCGCCGTCGACTTCACTTATCAAAGTTTGAGCGACCTGTACGCCTTCCAAGCCACTGGCTGTTGCAACTGACATCTCCCACTCCCAAATAGGTTGACATATTGATTATAGCAATTTGTGTGCTATAAACCTCCGCCCGTGATAACTTACAAATAGGCTCGAATTCGGGTTTTCTTCTATGGCATCCTTCCACAATTCAAATAATTCAAGTCTGACTACCCTTGCGGTACTTTTGTCGCTTACACACTTTTGCGCATTGCCAGCTCAGGCTAACGAAAGCGCCAAAAGTCTCGAAACAAAGGGTTTGAGACAGGAAGCTCTGCAAAACGATAAGGAAGCGCTCAAGTTTTACGAACGGGCACTTCTGGCAGTGGCGCCTGGAGACGTTGACACCAAAGTACGGCTTCTTTCAAACACAGCTATTGGCTATCTTAGAGAAAAGAAGCAAGTTGAAGCAGATCGAAAAATTGATGAAGCTATACAAATAGCAACCCATCTACCTGCTGGCAAAAGCTTGAGCGAACTTACTCTACTCAATTTTGGCAATGTCACAGAAGCAATGAACAACAATACGCCGTGGTCGGATAAAAGACAAAAGGACTTACAAATTAAGCGTATCCAAAACTTGATGACACTGACCGAGCTTAGCTGGAAAGACAAAACAACTCTTGTAGATAGGCAAATCGGACCGATTCGCTTTCTGGTTATTAACGGCAATACTGGCGACACAATACGCCTACTAAATAATTTACTTAAAAGTCCCCAAGCCGACGCCAAAGTGCGCCTTCGCATCAAATATTTGATTGCCGCCACGCAATATCGCACCGGACAAAAGGCACCACTTTTGGTATTAGAAAAATCAGGACTGGATAAACAAAGCCCGGGAGACATATTTGTCTCAATCACTCAGTCACTGGATTGGGCATGTGACTATCTTGCCGCGCTTAGCTTTGCCGATAAGGGACTGAAGAAGCTGGAAGCAATTAAGCCCAAAAGTGCCAAAGACCACCACGATATCTCCCAGCTCTATGACACAAAGTCCGGTATTTATGCCAATCTTGGACGTATAGATGACTATGACCATGCCCTGCATCAATCAATTAAAGCCCTGGACGGAGTGCCGCAATATGCCAACAAACAGCGCAAGTTAGCTGAGTTTTTGGCTAACAAACTCAAAGAGCAGAAAAAAAACAAAGAGCTGGCAGCACTTTGCAAAGAAAGGCATATCGACAGTGCAGCGTTTTCGGAAGACTGGCTAATAGATTTTGAAAAGGATCATCTGCTCAAAAAATAATAGCCTCTGCCATATGACAGAGGCTATCAAATACTAGGAGCGTTCATCGCACCGCAGGTAGTGCTTAAATAGCAGCTATCTGATGGGCGTTTTCGGCAACAACATCAATGTCCAGTTCAGAGACGACATCTGGAGCCAGTTTAATGGTGGCTTTGTAGGCGCCTACAGCGGTGATGTCTTGATTGACTTTGATCACACGTTTGTCGATGGCAACACCGACTTCTTTTTCGATCAGGTCGGCAATTTCCTGGTGGGTAATTTTGCCGTATAGCTTGCCGTTGTCACCACTCTTGACTTTGATAGTCATTGAGACGATGGCAGAAATCTTGTCGCCGAGAGCGACCAGTTCGCCGTGTACTTTCTCAGCTTTTTTCTTGAGCATCTCAAGATCTTCTTCGCGTTTCTTGAGAGTACCTTTGCTGGCGGTAACAGCCAGACCACGAGGCTGAAGGAAGTTGCGGAAATAACCGGGCTTAGCCTCAACTATATCTCCGGCTTTGCCGAGCTTTAGAACTGAATCTTGCAATATAACCTTCATGACAACTCCCAACGATGTAAAAGCGCTCGCCGATGCATATACATCTTCTATGCTTATATAAGGTTTGAAAGATTACCACGCACTTTCATATTCGGTCTAGCGCATGGCGCTCAGACGGGTGTTTTTGAAAACATTTCACAATAAAAGGCGATAAAACCAAGCCTTTATTAGCCCGGTATTATTTTGGGACAATACTCTTGTTTCTCGCGAATCCTATTAATACTCTTGTTTCTCTCGAATCCTATTAATACTCTTGTTTCTCGCGAAACATGCCCCTCACCCCAGATGGGTCACAGAGAAAACCGAAACGCTTATAGAAGCCATCGGTGCCAGGATCGGCATATAGAGTAACCAGGGGAATTTGATATTCGTCCAGCTCTTTGAGCAGCTCGTGCATCACCAGACGCCCCACACCCAGCCTTTGAAAGTCAGGGCGGACGACCATATCCCAGATTGTGGCGTTAAAGACCATATCGCCAGTGGCTCTGGCAAAACCAATCATTTCGTCGTTAGACCAGATAGAAACAACAGCCAGCGAGTTTTGCAGTGCTTTGACGATAAGCTCAGGCTCGCGGCGACTCCATCCCACACTGGCACACAACTCTTGCACGCTTTGTGGCGAAACCGACTTGTCATGACTTACGACCAGATTAGGCGGCAGAGGATCTCTTTGATTCTCATTTTTGCGCCAGATGCCTGATAGCACCATTTCAAATCCTCTCTAAAAGCACCACTGTTTCCACATGATAGGTCTGGGGAAAGAGATCCACCGGTCTTATCCGAATAGTTTTATACCCATGGTAGGCTCCATCTTCGCGCTTGACTGGCTTTACATCCAGAATAGCGTTATTAAGTCTTTCTTGCTCATCAAATTCTTCCTCAATGGCAGCGGGCGCTTCCACTTGAGCTTCCTCTGGTGCGGCACTGCCTTCGGGAGCGATGGGACGATTGGGGTCTTCGAGGATGCGCAAATCGCGGGCAAGAGTGGCTGGGTTACAGCTCACATATATAATGTGGCGTGGTCCACGTTCTTTGACACACTGCAAGACCTCAGGACTGGCACCTTTGCGGGGCGGGTCCAGAACGAGCAGGTCGATTTCACCGGTGTCTTCCAAGATCTGATCGAGAGCATCTTCAACACGGGCTGGCACAAAGCTCAAATTGTTCAGACCATTGAGAGCGGCGTTCTGCTTGCCGTCATTAACTGCATCTGGATTTTCCTCCACTGCAATCACTTCTTTGGCGCTGCCACTGAGCCAGGCCGCTATCGTGCCAACACCGGCATACGCATCGACAATAACATTGGCTTTTTGCCCTTTTAGCGCAATTTGCGAGTAGTCGGTAACCTGCTCCAAAAGCTTGACGGCCTGGTCGCTATTGACCTGGAAAAAACTCTCCGAAGAAAGGCGAAATGTAAGGCCCTTGCGCAAAAATTCAGGTAAATCCGCACGCTCGGTTTTTAGCTCTTCTTCGATATAACCGCGCCCCAACAGAATAACCGTGTGGTCACCCATGATGCGGTTGCCCCTTTCGCTATTGAAGTTAAGGGCCACAGACTCAATGCTACTATCAGCATCCATCAAGTCTTTAGCAATATCGCCAAAGACGAGAAGCTCTTCATTGTTGACGAATTCTTTGTATTTGACCGACTCGTGATTAATGACAAAAGTGACTAAGAGCTTTTGTTTGGCAAAACTCATGCGCACATTGAGATGGCGCAGAAGTCCTTTGTGCTTTTGCTCATCGTAAATATTGACTCGATACTGCCTGACTAAATCCCGCACATAGTGCAGGACTCTATCCATAGCCTGAGGCTGAATCGAACACGCCTGAACATTGACCAGGTCATGGCTGTTGCGTTCGTAATAACCAGCCAGAGTCTTGCCCATCTTAAATTGAAAAGGAAACTGGGCTTTATTGCGGTAGTGAATAGGGTTTTGAGCAGGCAAAATAGGCTCAAAAATTTGAGACAGTCGCTCAGAAGTAAAATTGCCGGTGCCACCAAGATGAGTCAAGGCCTCTCTGACAACATTGGTTTTAGAGCGCAACTGTTCAGCATATGACATATGCTGCCACTGACAGCCACCACAGCGCTCAAAATGCTGGCAAACAGGTTCGGCTCTGCCACCACCTGATTCGAGGACCTTTTCGATTGAGCCTTTGGCAAAGTCTTTACGCACATCAAAAAGCTTGACGCGGAGCTTATCTCCCACGGCCGCTCTTTCTACAAAGATAGGCAGACCATCTACTTTGGCTACGCCCGCGCCACCACCGGCGATGGACTGGATTTCCACATCAATTTCCTGGTGACGCTGTAAATTATGAGCGGCCTTGAGCTTAGCCAATGGATTCCCCTTCAAAAGTAGCGAATTATTCACTTCTGTATATTCTACAGAACTATAGTGCTAAAGCTATTCGACTTTATCCGAATCAGTTAATACAAGCCTTAGCGGCGTGCCAGAACCAGCAGCTGCAGCCGGTCTGGCAGTCACTCTGGCGCCTGTCAATATTTGTCTATAACTGAGTCCTCGATAGGTCTCTTTTAGCCCGGGCAGATGGTTTTGCTCAACTGCCACTTGGCCCAGGAGGGTTTGTTGGTCGATTACACCTTGAGCAAACTGCTGTACCAAAGCCATATCAATCGAAGCCATAACAAACTGGCTCTGGTCATGATCTTTAAAATAGTGCGCCTCGACAGCGCGCACCCAGCCTATATTGAGCTTATTGATAATGCGCGCAGCAATCACTGTATCAATCTTGAGATCAAGAGGCTTAGCCCTATTATCTTGATACAGGTAAATAATGACAAGTCCTCTGGCACGGTCGAGGCGGACCTCCGGACAGGCATTCAGGCTGAATTGCATCAGGTCATTGTGATGCAGTGCCTGGATGATGATCGCACTTTGATCAAGTGGCTCGTCTAACGCAGGATCCACCGACTCTTGGCATGCAGCCGGATGCCCGAGACAGCAAAAGCTAGCCGTCAGGACAAAAAGAAGGAGCAAGGCACTGAAACGTGGCAAAATTGGCACAAGATTTACCGCATTTAATTAAGCAAAACAAATCTATCATATATGTACAGAAGACCACCTTAGAAGTCCCATTAATTACAATGGCAACCATGACAATAGAAGTAATCCACGTATCTGACATACACTTTGGCTCTGGCGAGAATCACGGCAGAGTCAATCCGCAGACCGGGCTCAATGTCCGGTTTGAAGATTTTGCCCTGGCTTTAAAAAAAGTGGTGGACTACACCATCGAAAAAGGCTGCCATCTCTTTATATTTAGTGGCGATGCCTACAAAAATGCATCTCCTGAACCTGTCTACCAAAAAATGTTTGCCAGAGAGCTAAATCGTCTCTCCAAACACAATATCAAGACTGTACTGGTAGTAGGCAACCACGATCAACTACTGAGAGCTACGCAAAGCCATAGCATGTCGGTCTTCCAAAGCCTGGAAGTATCAGGCATGGTTATTGTAGACAGACCCATGTCCATCACCATTGACACTACTGCCGGTGCGGTACAGCTGGTCGGTTTACCCCATGTCACTCGCCATAATCTAGTGGCCCTCGAAAAATATCGCGAATCTACTGCCCAGGAGATAGATAGACTACTAGCCGAGCATGTCAAAAGCCTTTTAAGGGGCTATTATCTGGACCTTGATGCGACCATGCCAACCATTGTCACTGCGCACATGAGTACCGATAGCGCTCTGGCCGGCATCGAAGAAGAGCTGCTTGTGGGCTACACTCAGACTTTTCCCACAGAAATCTTTGTCAATGAAAAAATCGACTACGTCGCTCTCGGGCATATTCATAAATATCAAGTCTTGCGCCAGAGCGCACCAGCAATAGTCTACGCTGGCTCACTGGAGCGTGTCGACTTTGGCGAAGAGAAAGAAGACAAAGGATTTGTCCACGTACACTTAGAGCGCAATAACACAAGCTTTGAGTTTCACTCAATTGAACCCAGACCATTTATCACAGTGGATGTGGACTTAGTTAAACTCAGTGCTAAGACAGACCGAGACGAAACAGCAGCTGCACCTGATCTAACCGGTATTTTAATAGGCGAACTAGCCAAAAAGATGCTGCCAAACTGTGTCTTGCGCTTGCGCTATAAAATATTGCAAGATGACCTTGGCCTCGTTGATGAAGACAAATTGAGAGCAGCCGCCAACCAGGCGCTCTCCTTTAAGATGCAAGCCGAAATAGTGTCAGACTACGGTAGAAGTCGCATCCCGCACCTGACAGAAACATCGGCAGCGTCCCCGCTCAGCGCCATTGAGACCTACCTGGATGAAGTAGCACCAGATAAAAAGGAGCGCCTACTGTCGCGCACCAGAGAACTAATGGACAAGCTCAGTAGCCAACAAAGCTGAGCGGCTGAACTGAACTGAACTGAACTGAACTGAGCGATGCAAGATCCGTGGCTTGTCTAATGGCTGACCAGAGCAGCTACTTAACAACACTCCGAGAGGCATTAATGGCAGCGCTCTTGGAGGGAAGCAAGTCTTGCTCTTTGATAAATGCTCCAAGTTTGTCTGCTACCCAGGTGTGCAGTCGCACCGTAAAATGTCCCTTGCACGAAAATTTAGTGCCATCATCAGGGGTATCACCCTCGCTACGCAAAGCCTGATCGAGATCCAGTACTGGTGCCTCGATACTGGCGGCAGTAGTCTTGAGTAAAGCTGTCTCGGCATAATTTTTGACCAGCTTATGGTCGCCCAGACTGACAGTTGGTGTGCGCAAAAACATAAAGCGTGCGCCGTCAGCTTTGCATTCACGGGCAAAGGCCTTGAGCTGCGCGTCCATCATATACCAGTAACAGTTGGTGTAATTGGTCCTAGTCTGATCCGATGAAATAGCCTGCAACGGCGGAGCGGAGGAGTTTGGCTCAGCAAAATTAAAGATACTTTTGCTTACTTTAAGCCTATCAAATTCGGTCGTAAAACTATGCCTCAAACCCACAAGAATTTCCCAGATACGACTATTTTGGCGCAGCCAATCGTATTGCAACATGTATTTGCCGGCTTTTGATCTGAAAAATCCGGCAACGCAAGTATCATCGAATTTGAGTGTCCCATCAGGATTAGGAAAGAAAACCGGTTTGACGAAGAGCATGGAATCGCAAGGTGTCGGCAACAACTTACTAATCTCATCTACACGGTACACCTGAATAACAAGGTCAGGCTTGAACTGCTTAGCTAGCGTTTGATAGCGCAAATAATCTTGAGCCACACTGTAATTAGAAACCCCAAAGTTAAGTGTCTGTACAGGTTTACCGAGTGCTCTACTGAGCCTATCAGCAAGTTGACTGACGTAGTTCTTTTCACGGGCAACCTGGATGGACTCCACGCAGCTGTCACCAAAAACGGCAATACGATAGGTCCCAGCGGGCTTCGCTATTGTGATTTCGTCGTTTTGCATGCCAAAACTATTGAGTTTATAACTTCCAAATCCTTCTTGCCTTTGCGTAATTCGTTTACCAGCAAAAGGCTTGTAGCCGACCTTACGATCGGGCATGCAATGCTCACTATCACCCACTTGAGCAAAGTAAAAGAATGCCTCCAGCAAAACAATACTCAAACCAAGATAGAGCAGCCCCTGCATTAGAGCAAAGCTCTTACCGACTGATTTAGCTTTGATGCCATCACTAGCTTGAGCCAGGTCTCTGGCTCTATCACTTTGCTTTGGTGGTGTCTCTATTGTCATATCAGAACGCAAAATAGATAAATGGGGAAGCCGAAGACGGTGCTAGGGCCATTGTCATAACAAAAAATGCCAGATAAACCACCACCCTGGCTGGCACTCTTGGGGTGCAAATTTGAGCAGCCACAGCAGGCAGACCCTTTAATAACCGCAGCGCCATAATCACAAACGAGTCGATAAAGCAGATATGCAAGTAATGCTGGCACAATGGGGTGCTGAGCCAACACCTCGGCAAGCACTCCGCTTGTTACCATCTGCGGTGCAAACATACCATGCAAAACACTTAGAGCCTCTGCCATAGTTTCTGCCCTAAAAAAGACCCAACCAACAAGGACAAAGACAAAAGTCAAAAGCATCGAGAGCACACCACCGGTGGCAGTACTATGCAACTGTCGCAAAAATCCTGTAACTGCACTGCTACTATTTTTGAGCCAGTGGTCATAGCTATGACAAAGTATCAGCCCTGTGCCATGAAAGGCGCCCCAAACTACAAAGTGCCAGGAGGCTCCATGCCAGAGTCCGCCCAGTACCATTGTAATAAGCAAATTGGCATGACGTCTGACGAGACTGCACTTACTGCCGCCCAGAGGAATATACAGATAATCTCTGAGCCAACTCGATAGAGAAATATGCCAGCGCTTCCAGAAATCAGTAAGACTCCTGGCAATATAAGGCAGATTGAAATTGTCCGGTAAATCAAAACCGAGCATCAGCGCCGACCCGCGCCCCATGTCAGTATAGCCAGAAAAGTCACAGTAAATTTGAGCAGCAAAAGCAAGAGCGGCGACCCAGGCGTCAGCACCACCAAGAGTGGCAGCGTGTGCAAAACCTTGATTGACCACAGGTGAAAGATTGTCTGCTAGAGCAATTTTTTTGAATAGTCCCTGCAAAAGCAAAAGCAAACCACGCTCAAAATTGGCTGACAAAAACCGGCGTGGTTCTTGCATTTGCTTGACAAAGTCCTGATAGCGCTTAATTGGACCAGCTATCTGAGAAGGAAAGAAGGCAGCAAACAGTGAAAAATTGACATAGTTTGTAATTGGCTTTGAGCCTTTGTAAACATCAACAATATAGTGAATAAATTCAAAGACAAAAAAGGAAATACCGAGAGGCAAAAGCACATGCTGCAAAGGCAAACTCAATGTAGCTTCGCTTATTTTGAGAATAGGCGAGACACTGGCGACAGCTTTGTTAAAGCTGGCGATGGCAAAATCGGTGTACTTAAAATACGCCAGGGTGGAAAGATTGAGGACAATGCCAGTAATCAGCCAGGCTCTGGCATGCTGCCTCTGGCGGTCAATAACGGCACCGAGCGCATAGTTGAGCAAAGTCAAAACAAAGAGCAATATGCCGTAAACCGGAATCCAGCTCATGTAGAAGTAATAACTGGAGACGAGCAAAAGCACATTGCGGAAGCGGTGTGGCAAAAGCCAAAACGCCAGCAATACAGCCGGGAAAAATAGCAAATAAGAGAGGCTGCTAAAGAGCACAGGTTACTCCATCAGTTTGGCCAGATGATAGCAGCGCAAGGGCAGCATTACCTTGACAAATACTCAGGTTTATATAGATAGGTGACAATGCTCTAAGCGATGTCAGTAAAAATCGTGGTAGCATCACCCGGGGATACTGACAACAAAACCATGAAGTCCAGCTCAGAATTACTCGAAAAAAGCTCAGACGGCGCGCCCATGGGGCAAATAGCCGCAGAGTCAGACGCAGGCTCCACCAAGGCGGGGACTGCTCAACAAAATTCGAGCAGACCGGGCGTCGCCAAAAGAGTTTTATCCCGGACATTGTCAAGCACCACTCTAATTACAGCGGTACTTCTGGGCTCGCTATATTGTGGACTGTTCAAAGCCTTCGACTGGAAAGACCTGGCCGCTCAAGACTCTTCTAAATGGATTGTGGCAAAGGCAGCAATTGCCCCACAATACATTTACTCGCCCGAATCAAAAAACATAGTAATTCTGGGCTCCTCTTTGATCATGGCCCCTTCCGAAAACTTAAACGACCTCGATGGTGTAGCAATCGGCAATCCCGGTTCAGAAACAGCCGCCCCCCGGGGACTTATCTATGTCGACGGATTAAAAAAGGCTACCGGTCTTAGCCTATCGACAAAAGTGCTGGGTGTACCTGGTGCTCTCACATCAGACCAGACTTTGATTACAAATGAGTTAATTGCTGGCGGCAAGGCACCGCAACTCCTTGTACTGACTTATGCGCCACGAGACTTTATGTCAAATGATATTGGCGACGATATCGACTTTACGCCAACTGCCAGAGTCTTTCACTTTGCCTCTCTTGATCATGGCTTTTTGCCCACGTCTTTTGACCCTCAAATTATGCGCAAATGTTTTGACTCTCATACTGGGTTTATTGATTCAGTGCGGCGCTTCTACCTGCGCGCCATAAGAGAAAAAACCTGTCAATTCACCAATCATCCATATAGTCTGTTTGAGTCAATGCAGAAAGAGACCCAGACTAAACCAACCACACCACTGGCGGTGACAGCAATTGCAGCACCAGTAGCAGCACCAATCGCAGCACCAGTAGCTGCACCAGTTGGGGCACCGGATGCTGCAACAATCACGGCACCAATCGATGGTCAAAAACAGTCTCCAGCCGACATAGCAAAAGCCAGACATGAAGAAGTTCTGAAAAAAGATCTGGAACTTTACCGTACACGATATTGGCCAATCAACGAGAAAAAAATCAAAACACAAATGGCTCAGCTCGAAAAGCTCATGGCCAGCGCCAGTAAGGCCCAACTACCAGTAGTACTAGTCGGCATGCCCCTCAGTGCCAAAAATATTGAAGTTTTGGGCGAGGCCAATAGATTGCGTCTCGAAAATCAGATCAAAGAAATGGCGACGAGATACCAGATTGAGGTAATCGATTTTAATGATTTGCCTGATAAACTCAAATTTGCACAGGATGAATTTATTGACTCGGTGCATTTAAATAAACCTGGCTCGACCCGCTTTGTCAGCTTGTTTTCAACGACATTAGCGCAGACAAAAGCCTTTGGTCGTGCTTTTAACAAACAATAGAAAAGAAAGATAATATGCGCCATTTACTAAAACTAACAGCAGCGCTCCTGGCTGTTAGCACCGGTCTTAGTACCACCCTCTGTGGCTGCGAAAAGTTAGAAGAATTAGATGAAACAGACGTTAAAAGAGAAGGCGTGATGCCGCTTGACAGCATTCATCTTGCCCTGCCAGAGAACGTATTCAAACAGGCACTTGTGACATTTGAAAAGGACACAAAACCAGCAGCCAGCACAGGCAACAAAACTCAGTACATAAGTCGCACATATACTCCCGCTGGAGGTCAATATCTGGTTGATTGCACTGATGGTGTGGCCAACCGCATACAGATCATCTACATTCACGCCGTCCCTAAAGATGCCGCACTTTCACTCACCCGCGCTCTCTTACCCAGAGAAGCGCCACCGTTATCTCGAGTAGACGACAGCGCCCTCAAAAATGCCCAGAGCAAAGAATTTGTCGAAAACTATTTTTATGGCGAAGACTATCTAATTGAACTCGACTACAGCGACAACAAGTCCAATCTGGTGAAACGTATAATGGCGCTGCAGTTGAGCCCCGAACAGGCAAGCGCATTAAGGATGCAACTTTTGACTGGAGCAGCCAACCAGGGAGCCGCTAAAACCTCGACAGAAGCAGGCAAATAGTCGATTTTAGCAAGCCTATTATTGTCCTCTCATGAGCCAAGATGGCTCCTGTGCTACCATCTTGGCTTCCAATGCAGAATTTTTAAATGAACGTGAGCTTAGAAGATAAAGCCCAGGAAAAAGCGCTTCTCATAAACGAAAATGAGAAGAAGAGAAAGAGCACACCAACACAGGCCAATGCCACTGGATTTGCCGTGCTCTGGCAAAACCGCAATCTAGTTTTGATGATGGTTAAGCGCGACAGCCTTGGTAAATACAAGGGTTCGCTGCTTGGCGCACTCTGGCCCCTGGTCAATCCTCTGGGTCATTTAATCCTCTACACTTTTTTATTTTGCGTCATTCTCAAAGTCAAGTTTGATGCCAATGGTGGTATCGGTAACTTTGCTCTCTATTTGATGTCTGGACTACTGCCTTGGGGCGCTTTTGCCGAGGCTGCGTCACGCTCATGTACAGTCATTTTGGAATATCCAAACCTGGTAAAGAGAGTTGTCTTTCCTCTGCCAATCTTGCCGCTAGTTACTGTCTTGTCGCCGCTGGTTACTGAAGGCATGGCGTTTTGCATGTTGATTATTGCTATATTTGCCACCATGCACACGATTTACCCAACAATTATTTTTATCCCTCTAATCACTTTATCCCAGATACTTTTGACTGCTGGCATTGCCTGGACTTTGAGCAGTCTAGGAGTTTATATCCGCGATATGAAACACATCATGGCGCTGATGCTTTCGGCCTGGATGTATGCCACACCTATCGTTTATCCAGCCGAAAAACTACCAGCTGAATGTCAGTTTTTACTCTGGATAAACCCCATGGCTGGCATCGTAATGGACTATAGACGAACCTTACTGCAAGGTCTGGCCCCAGACTGGAATCATTATTTTGTCTACACTGCCATGGCTCTAGTCTGCTTCTTTATTGGTTTTCAGTTTTTTGACAAGACTAAAAAGAGCTTTGCTGACGTTATGTAGCCCCGCAAAGTTGTATCATGTGATTGACTGAGCAAAGAAGCTAGTCAGACGGACAAAAGCTTATACCAACTGGTCCAACAAACTATAAAAACGATATCCCGAGTAATATCCCAATCCCCGGTGGAGAGCTGATTTTAATGAGCGGTTGCAATGGCAAACTATTTGGCGCATATGATATCCGTGGCGTTTACGGCGAAGGGCTAGACGAAGCCTTTGCCCGCAAAGTCGGTAATGCTTACGGTCATTATTTAAGACCAAATGGCGGTGGCAGAGTGCTCGTGGGTTATGACGCCCGACTCTCCAGCCCCAGCCTCAAAACAGCTTTTATCGAGGGTGTCCTCGCAAGCGGCAATGATGTTGTCGATATTGGTATTTCATCCACTCCCATGGCAGTATGGTTTGCAGCACATCATGATTTTGATGGTGGAGCAGCAATCACAGCTAGTCACCTGGCCAAGCATCACAATGGCTTCAAACTATATGCCGCTAAAGCCAAACCACTGGGCGCAAAAAATGGTCTGGGCGAAATCCGCAAAGTAGTAGAAGCGACTAGCCTAGACTCAGCTACTACCTCCACCAAAGCGTCCGACACCACAATCAGTGGCAAGTTGAGCCAAGAAGAAATTGTGCCAATGTACGTCAAACATTTGATTGCTCACTTAAAACCAGAGCGCCGTCTCAAAATTGCTATCGATGCTGGTCACGGAGCAGCCGGTGGTGAAATCACCGAACTTGCCAGACAAGCAAAAGATCTCGTCGACATTATCACGCTAAACGCTGTGCCCGACGGTAACTTCCCCACCCGCACCCCCAATCCACTCGACCCAGGCTGCATGGACGAGCTTATCCGAGTAGTCAAAACCGAAGGCTGCGACTTTGGCGTATCCTTGGACGGAGACGCAGATAGAGCAGTTTTTGTAGACGAACTCGGTCAAGTTGTGCCCACTGATTTAATGATTGGCCTAATCGGTGCCGAACTGATCAAGAGAGCCGGTGGCGGCAGCGTGGTCTATGACCTGCGTGCTAGCAGAGCTGTCCCCGAGTACATTGAAGAAGCTGGCGGCAAAGCTATCCGCACAGGCGTTGGCACAAACTTTATGATGAGCAGCATCAAAGACAATAATGCCTTGTTTGCTGGAGAGCTATCAGGTCACTACTACTATGGTGATATGTTTGCCACAGACAATGCACTACGCACCATCCTGGAAGCACTAAATGTTGTGTCCAGCATGAAGACCAATCTCTCTACCTTAATCAAGCCACTATCTCGCTATGCACTCAGCGGCGAGATCAATTTGAGAGTCAATGAAATTCAGAGCACACTCAATCGACTGGAAGCTAGTGTCACCGGCGGTACCAACGAGCACATCGATGGTCTGTCTATTAACTTCAATGAATGGTGGTTTGCTGCTCGTGGCTCACAAACGGAACCAGTCTTGAGACTGACTGTTGGAGCCGTAAGCGAACAGATACTGCAAGATCGCACAAAACATCTAATTGAAATAATTCAACCCACTCAAGTATAAAACGGCTAGCAAGCCATGCTCGTATAGCGGCACAGAGAACTGAGCCAGAGTGGAAGTGTGGGTCTGAGAAAAGGCAGTACTTTTAGCTCGTCAAAATTGACCTGGGGAGACCAGAGGTCAGACCGTATCGAATTTTGACTTTGCCTCTTGTACAGCCAGACATCTCGAAGTATCCTCCCAGCGGCAGTCTCCCCCAGTGAAAATTGCCGGGGACTGACAGTTTTGAAGACAATACGCTTACCTTGAAAGATGACAGAGCTGGTGCGACCGTTTGTGCCAAATATAATCGTGTCCTCGGCCTCCTTTGGATTTAACTCTTGCGCAATTGTACAAATGCGCTTACCGAAGGCTCTCAATTTAAGCGCAGCTATCTGCCTGACCGAAACTGGTGGATTGTCAGGTTTGTTTACTCTAAATAGTCCTCGAGTGAGCCGCTCAAGAAATTGCTTCTTTACCTGCCGACTTGTAAAAGCATCAACAGAACTGCGCTCTGCATAGACAAGAAGCTCTCTCGAACTAAAAATGTAGCCCCGGGGTAAGCCGAGAACAAATGACTTCAACCTCGCGGCAGTAGAATCAAATGTGTCTGACATAGTCACCTCCACATAAACAACCCTCTGCAATCTATACGTCAACAGTCCGGCAAAAGTTCAATTGCTGCGGACTCGAGTGGTGGGGCGAGTAGAAATACTGCGGCTTTTCTTTCACCGCTCAAACTTTAGGTTCGTCAGTAAAACTGCGCCTTTCCTTACACCGCTTCGAACTTTAGGTTCGTCAGTAAAACTGCGCCTTTCCTTACACCGCTTCGAACTTTAGGTTCGTCAGTAAAACTGCGCCTTTCCTTACACCGCTTCGAACTTTAGGTTCGTCAGTAAAACTGCGCCTTTCCTTACACCGCTTCGAACTTTAGGTTCGTCAGTAAAACTGCGCCTTTCCTTACACCGCTTCGAACTTTAGGTTCGTCAGTAAAACTGCGCCTTTCCTTACACCGCTTCGAACTTTAGGTTCGTCAGTAAAACTGCGCCTTTCCTTACACCGCTTCGAACTTTAGGTTCGTCAGTAAAACTGCGCCTTTCCTTACACCGCTTCGAACTTTAGGTTCGTCAGTAAAACTGCGCCTTTCCTTACACCGCTAAGACTTTAAACTTCGTCAGCAATTGCAGCTGTCTTGCTGCCTTTCCAAAATCAAGAACACACTTAAGGAAGTGCGCCCAGCTCAGACTTCTCGTAAGCTACTTCCATGCTGTGGGCTGAATGTGTCAGATCAGGAGACACTGAATTACGCATAAAGCCCTGACCCAATCTATTGCCTACGAGGTAAGTGGGACGCGCTCTAGACTCATCCAATACTTTGGCTAGATAAGCGGCAACGACTCCAGTACAAAAGACTTGCACACCACAAAACAATCCGACGGCAGCAATTATCAAAGCTTGGGTTTGCACCAGACTTGATACTACCGCCGGGACCATGCTACCCATCACTAGCACCGCTATCAAAGCCAATGCCGACAAGCCCATAATTACAGCGCCTGCCACAGAGATAAAGTACAAAGGAGCAATACTAAAAGCAAGAATGCCATCGAGCGCCAGTGTCACAAGTTTTCTTAGTGTATATGTACTCTCACCGACTTCTCTTGCGCCCCGGTCAATAGCTATACCGCATTGTTTAAAGCCGAGCCAGGGGATCATGCCACGTAAAAAGCGTGTCTTTTCGGGTAGGGACGCAAGGGCATCCACAACGCGACGATCCATGAGGCGATAATCGCCTGTGTCTTGCGGAATATCTACCGAGGATATGGCTCCGAGAAATCTATAAAAGAGATATGCCGAAAATCGTTTGGAAAACCGATCGCGTCTGGTAGAGCGCTGGGCGTAGACGACATCGTAGCCTTCTTTCCACTTTTGCATCATTTCCGGAATGAGTTCAGGCGGATCTTGCAAATCGCTATCAATATTTACTACGGCAAGACCTTCACTATGGTCCAGACCACAAGTAATAGCTGCCTGCTGTCCAAAATTACGAGACAGCTCCACCAATTTGACGTGCTCAAACTCTGCTGCAATCTGACGCAGAGCGTTGGTGGTGGGAGGACGAGAGCCGTCATTTACAAAAATAAGCTCATAATGGACCGCTGTGGGTTTGATGATAGCGTCTAAACGCTCCACCACAGACATCAAGTTGCGCGGGTCTTCGTTGTAGACCGCAACTATTACTGACAAATCAATTTTGGAGGAAATTTGTGAGGTTGTAAGCATTACTTGATTGTCTTACACCTGACCCGTCCGGGTCAACTTGGCAATTCTAATTTCAATCCAGCAATCTAACAAAGGAGAGCGCCAAGAATGACAAAAGAGCAATAAAGCGCCGCCCAAAAGACAGCCAAACTACTTAAGTGATAAGGAGTTTATCCAATTCCAACTTTTCTGGACGCCCTCTTTAAGTGTCACTTCCGGCCGCCAGCTCAGATGCTCCGAAGCCCTCTTGATATCCAAAACGTTCACGGGGACGTCGACCGGTCTTGCACCGGTGTGATGTACTTCCACGTGAGGGCCAACTACTTCGCGAATCACCTCAACGATTTCATTGAGAGTATGACCTTCACCATAGCCCACGTTAAAAATGCGAGGACTGTCTTCGCCTGGTGCATATTCGGCGGCTCTTAAAAGTGCTTTAACCGTGTCACCAATGTATATATAATCCCGAACGACTTCACCGTCGCCCCAAATTGTAATCGGTTGATGGCGCGCCACATTACCAAGAAAAACACCAATGGCGCCTTGTTTGGCGTCTGGGTTTTGAAATTCACCATATGGATTGGAGATACGTGCGACCACGTATTCGAGACCCTTAAGCTTATGGAATAAATGAAGGTACTTCTCGATGGAGAGCTTACTTATGCCATACGAACATATAGGGTCAGTAGGATGATCTTCTACAATCAACTCTTCTTTTGGTACACCATATACGGTGCCGCCGCTAGAGATAAACACAAACTTTTTGACTTTTGCTTTGACGCACTCAGTGACGAGCTGCACTGTGCCTGCGATATTGGAATGAATATCATAAAGAGGATCATCGTTAGATGTCTGAGGCAAAGTCGTATAGGCCAGATGAAAAACCCACTCCATGCCACGCACGGCTTCTTCCATCTCACCTTGATTGCCGATGTCGCCGCTCAAATACTCAACGCCTGCCGTATTACCGCGAAAGCGATTGGGATAACGGTCGAAAACTCTGACCTGGTGACCGCTGGCAAGCAAATGATCGACCAGATTGGTGCCGATAAAACCGTTGCCGCCGATTACTAATGTTCTCATTTCTTGCGCTTTTCTCTTCAGGACCGCGTAGCGGTCTTCATTACTGTGGTGTAGACAGATTCTATATCATTGACCATATCGGCCACAGTGCGCTCAGGCTTGATATTGCTCATGTATTTAGTTAGCTCGGAGCGCTTGTTAAGCACCAGGGCGAGCTTTTGCGCCAGGGAGTGATAATCATTAAGTTTGAACAATAAACCATTTTCTCCGTCTTTTACTAACTCTGACATGCCGCCAAGGTCAGTCACTATCAGAGGAGTCCTGGTGGCAAGTGCTGACTGCATTACCAGTGGCGTATTTTCATACCAGCGGCTGGGCACGACCAGCACATCTAGTTCTTCAAATATCGAGCCCAGCTGATCGTTGGGAAAAGTACCAAGAAAATGGATATCGCCAGCACGTTCTTTGTTTTTGCCAGCCAGCGCTTTAAGTTTGGCAAAATACTCGGGAAACTGCCCTGGGTCACCATAAAGCTTGAGTACTGAAGGCGGAGCAGTGGGTAACTCAAGAAAGGCATTAATCAAAAGATCCACACCCTTGTGCTCAAAAAATGTACCAATAAACCCTATCCTCAGTACTTCAGATTGAATTTTAGCCTGGTGGTTAACTAGCTTAGTAGTATCGATACCAAATGGCACGTGCTTTATAAGCTGGCTATTAATGCCGTTTTCCACAAAAATATCGCGCATGAGCCCCGTTGGCACCATTATTTTTTGTACTTTATTGGCGAGGTTTTTGAGCACCATCGGACGTTTTAAGGTGGCACTTATTGCTAAAGGGGCTTTAAATGCGACGAATGTAGCAGCCAGACCGCTGGCAGAAAGATTGCGCACAACCGGAGGCATCGCTTTTAATAACTGCCCTAAAGTGCCGTACTTTTGCTCAAATGCCCTGGCCACTTCAGCCTTGCCAGGAAATAGCTTGGGTGTATAACAATCCAGACATTTAAGCGCCATCGGACCAGGCCCGCGACAGACTTGTCCGTCAGGGCGCTTCAATTGCACAATAGGACAGACAAACCAAAAATCTGTACTGTAAAAGACAACAGGTACAGAAGCCTCTTGAGAGGCCTCAATGATTGATGCCGAGAGATTCTGAGCGTGTACGATTTGCACCAGATCCGGCTTAAACTCAGCAAGCAATTTACTAAAGTGCTCTTTTATGAGCGGGTGATAATACTCAGTAAAAAAGTCTGCGCCTCTCAGCCTCAGAGCTTCTCCGACAATATGAACCGGTATCTCTTCATAGATATAGTCTCTGGTATCACCCTCGCACTCATGCTCGACTTTGCGCGAGGCATCAAGATCTGGCGGATCGCAAGCCACGACCAACACCTCATAGCCGCGCCGTTTTAGCTCCTGGGCTATCTTAAGTGTGAGCACCTCAGTCCCGGCACGATGCTCGGGAAAAAACTTATGAGAAGTAAGTAAAACTCTTTTCATTAGCACTCATGTTACCAGCTTTGTCTATGATCTCAGGCGCTCCTACTTGCTCGTGTTAATTGTATACACCGTTATAAATGGAAGCGGGAAGATAGAATGTTGCGGTATCCAGCGATCGAAGATTGATAATGCGAGTTTGCTTAATTTCGCGAGAATATCCACCTGAAACCGGTTTTGGTGGAATCGCAACCTTTACCCAGCATCTAGCCCATGGTCTGGCCAGTCTTGGTCATGACGTAGAAGTTGTCTCACTTGCCAAGGAAACAGCGCGCTCTTACAGTGAAACGGTCTTTGTTGAAGGTAAAGAAACCGAATTTACGCTTAAAATTCATAGGGTTTTGCCTTTTGAGTTTCCCTCAAAACTCAACTGTATCAATATGGCTATGCCTTACAGCCGTTATTTGTTATGCACAGCCACGGCTCTCTGGCAGAAGTTTACTGAGTTAAAGAATATCAAAGCCTTTGACGTAGTCGATACTCCGGAATTATTAGCCGAAGGTATTTATCCTGCACTAACCAGAGAAGTACCGCTGGTCATTCGCCTCTATACACCACATTCTAAATTCATCTCAGAAAAACTGCATAACGTTTCAGCATCTTTTGATCACCAGTTTGTAGCCAGTGTTGAGCGTGTCGCCATGCTTTCGGCCGACATGCTAACCTCCCCATCAGACGACTTAGCCCAATTTGTATCCCACGATTTAGGCATAGACCGCGCCTCCATAGCAATTGTACGCAACCCTATTAACACTTCCATATTTTCACCGCAAGGTCCTACAGCCCTGCCACCGCTGGCTCAGCAAAATAAATTGAGAGTACTGTTTGTAGGTCGACTGGAAGAACGCAAAGGTATAAACTATCTGATCGCAGCAATCCCAGCTGTAGTCAAAGCCTGTCCCAATGTAGAGTTTGTCATTATCGGAGATGACACATCAACGGCCGAAGGACAAACATCAGTACTGGTCAAGCTAAAAGAATCGTTGAAAGCATCGAACTCCGAAAAACATGTCACGTTTATAGACCGTGTGCCGCTAGATTCACTACCAAGCTATTACCGTTCAGCAGATGTCAGCATTGTGCCGTCTGTCTATGACAATTCCCCTTACACTTGTCTTGAAGCGATGTCCTGCCAGCGCGCCGTCATAGGCACCTCTGCTGGTGGCACAAAAGAATACATGGAGGACGGTATATCGGGCATGATCATCCCGGCTAAAGACCCTGCCGCCATTGAGCAAGCCCTGATTAAACTACTGACTGACTCCGCCGAGCGAGAGCGACTGGCGCAAGGAGCCAGAGCGCGCGCCATTGCCAAATTTGATCGCAAAGAAATTGCCAGACAAACCACAGTAGTTTATCAACAGGCAATCGATCACTACCTCTCCCAAAAAGCCCGGGGTGAAGCAAAACATCTCTACCACCACCCTTACTTGCGCGCTACCAGCGATGCCACAATACTGCTTGAGTCGATGGACAAAATGTTTTACGACTTGATGTATCAGACTTCCTATCGCTTTCGCTTGAGTCACTGGTGGCATTTTCTCAAGGCACGCCCCAAGCTCTTTGCCGCCAAACTAGTATCTAAAGTCTCCCGGCGCTGTTTTAAAATTGCCGGCACTAAGGATGACCGTATGCCCCGCGCACTAGTGGACCTTGAGGCCAGTATCGCCGTCAAGGAAAAAGAAAGGGTGCAGTGACAGCCGCAAGAAGTGAAACCGCAGCAAGCGCAGCCGCTCTGGAGAACAGCAGCCAGAGCGCGTTAGACATGAACGCCCTGAAAAATGCCCTGGCAATTTTTTTGATGGCACTGCTAGTGCGACTCTGGTTTAATTTTGGCACAGATCATGTCAATGCCTTTAGTAACGCGGATGCTTCAGAATATTTGCGCTACGCAACAGCGCTTTCCAAACTGAATTGGCTCCATCCAGTCTATGGGCCAGAGTGGAAAGAATTTGTCATCAGCGGACCAGCCTTTCCCTTTGCACTCTGGCTATTCAACTTTTTCTCGTTGCAACCCTATAGCGCAGCAAATTTTATAACGCCGCTTATTTTTCAGAGCATCGTATCAGCGGCAATCGCCTCCTTTAGCTACCTCACAGCACTAAGGCTCTTTGGTAAAAATCCTGCTACTTTTACAGCTATAGCCAGCATCATTTATCCGGCTTTTATTGTCAACTCAGGCAGGCTCTACAGCGAAGTCTTTGCCACATTTTTGCTCAGTGTCGCCCTCTGGCTCTATGCAATAGCCCAGAGACAACCAGTCAATCAAAAACTAAAACAAGCACGTCCGTTGATGATCTATCTAGCCCTGGGTGTAACAGTCACACTCTTGCAACTGACTCGCTCGGCGATGCTTTTGTTTACTGTTTTTACCGCAGGCTTTGCACTTTTGTCCCCGCTCTTGGAAGGCAATAATATTGCCCTTGACAGTGATAATGGCAGTACAAAAAGCCAGAGACTGAAACGCGGCGCCAAGCATTTCGCCGCATTTTTGCTCGGTTTTGCCCTGGTCACTGTCCCCTGGCTGGTCTTTGAAAAGAGCGCATTCAATCGTACCAACCTTGTGGTGGACCGCACCGGCAACTACAACTTATTTATTGGCACATCGACAAAAATACAGGGGTTTCTTTCTTATCCATATCCTGATGGAGCGGGTATCCAAGCCAAGTCATTCAGCACGTTGATAAAAGAAGCATATAGAGAGCGACCTTCAGCATTTATCAAATTGATGTTGGACAAGCCTGCCAGACTGTTCAAATTTCCGTGGAATGACTATCGCACACCGATAGGACCGATAGGATTTAACCTGCAGGTCTTATTACACGAATTTTTGATTTTGATGGCAGTAGTTGGACTGTGCCTTGGTTTTGCCACGAGCAACGGTTATCTAGCGAGCAATCTACTGGCTGGCAGACTCTATTTGCTATTTGCCTTTTTGCTCAACTTGCCGTATCTGGCATTTATCACTGTACCGCGCTACAACCTTATGGCCATGCCTGTTTTGATTATCTTCGCGGCAGTAGGATTTTGCACTCTACTAAAACTTGTTGAGCAAAATCCCAGAGCAAACACAAAAGCAGATTTAAAAACAAAAACAGAATCAGACCAGGTAGTACTGAGCCAGACTGAAGAAAAAGGTGGCGAATCCAGCCCCAAAATTGAAGAAAACGGAGAGCGAGAGCTGAGTCTACACGAACGACTGGACAGCATGTTGCCACAAATTGCAGCTATGTCTACAGTGTTTTTGTTTGTCTATCTGCGCGATGATCTTAGACCAGACGCCATTTTTGCTGGCAGCACACCGCTATCTATCTATCTGGTGCAAGCAAGCAGTGTCAGTCGTGGCATCATCGCCGGCACAGCGGGGATTTTACTCTTTACCTCACTCTATCTTTGTATCAGCAGGCTGACCAGCGCCCGTGCCGGTCGCCTGGCAAGAGCACTGAATGTGATTTGCGCGCTCGCCATTTTACCTTTGCTATTTTTGCCCCAGAGATCCAATGGTCGCTTTGGCGAAGCTATTATCAACTTAAGCGCGCAAGCTTCTGGCAAAAACCAGATGCTCAAGGGCAGTATCCCAATAGATGCAGAACCAGTGCATGACAGTGACCAGTTTTACTTGATAGTTGATAGTGATAAAGCACAGATACTGGACAAATACATCAAAGTCATAGCTGGTGATACCGAACTCAAAACAGCACCCATACCGGGATTAGCGGCACTGGACGATTGGAATTATCTAAAGGTGCGAGCAGATGGTACTGCCTATCTTGATGGCACATATATCTTTGACTGTATGACACAAACAGGTGACATAACCAACCTGGATATCAGGCAGTGGTATCTCTTACCGCTGCCACCACAGATAGTGCAAAAGTCAAAGCAAAACAAGAGCTTAGACCTGTCCATATCAGTAGAGGACCCTGGTCAAAATCAAAGCCAGCAAATAGCCATGTTTGGCAGAAGTGGCGGCAAACATGGACCAGCCCTGGCGCTCTACTCCTGGGAAAAAGCCTTTTATGGCGTAGAAAATGACCATGGACTGACAGATAGCCGCATGGACGAGCATTACAGCCGAGTGCAACCGACCAATTGGCAAGCTGTGGTGGACGGTAGATCTGAAAAGTTAGATGGAATCGATCTGAACATTCATCTACTTAAGGTGCCCGGTACAGCTAGAGTAGAGCCAGATCCACAAAAGGTAGAACAACCTGACAAACAGCCAATAGAGCAAGCAGCGATAAGCGCTACGGGCAAAACTGCTGTTAGCTTGTCGGTCACAAAAAACATGCTAAAAGCCAATATGCAGCTAGCTGAATTACACATAGACTATCCTGAGGGCTACGACAAGCATGCCCATTTTGTCTCAGGACTGAGTACCACCAAACCACAATTTAGCTTGAGCTGGCTGGACGACAAAGGTCTTAAATGCATCATGACTTTGCCCTGGACAAAAGTACCACAAGATCATTTTGCCATCGCCATACCACTAAAAATGCAAAATATCAAAGGTCACGATATCAAGCTCAATTGCTCCTACATTGACGACCACTGCACTATCACCATCAAGCTCAAAGACCTGCCTGAGCACCCTTTATTTGCACCACACAAGATCTACTGATTACGGGGACAGATGCAGTTCAAACTCACACAAAAACAATTGCTCTGGTGCCATCTAATCGCACTTACAGCCGTGGTCTGGTTGATTTTTAATCGCACTTTGAGCAGCTATTTTATTGCTGACGACTTTGGTGAAATCGCCTATATAGACCGCATCTTTAATGGAGAGCCGGGGCTTGTCTGGCTCAACTTTACCGGTAATTTTATGCAGATACCAAGTATGAGTGTCTGGCGTCCGCTCATGCTTGTTACGCTAATTTTTGACTACGCCCTCTGGCGCGTCAATTCAGCCGGATTTTTCTTTAGCAATGTGCTTTCTTTTAACTTAACTGTACTATTGCTCTACTGGTTTTTAAAACAACTGAGCAGAGGATGGGGCGCGCCGCGCTCCAATTTAGCTTCGTTTATGGGAGCGCTTTTATACGCCGTCAACCCATTTCACTGCGAGTGCCTCACCTGGGTAGTAGGTCGCGGCGACCCGATGGCAGCGGTACTTTACTTGCTCAGCCTCAATCTTTTTATGCTGGCCGAAAAAGCCTCAGCGGACAACCGTCCAGATTTTAAAAAGATGATGTTCCTAGCGCTGACAACGTTTTGGATGGCCATGTGGGTCAAAGAAACACCAATCGGTATTCCAGTACTGGTGCCATTTTTGTATTTGCTCTTTGGCAAAGGCTCACGTTCAATTTTGCGCATCCTCAAATTGACAGCACCGCTGTGGATTTTGACAATCGTTTATCTTGTACTGCGCTATTTTGCTCTCGGTACTTTGCTTGGTGGTTATGTCCAGGGTATAGGCGACGCACAAGCGGCAAATGCTGTCAGAGTCTGGCTCGACAAAGACGTTTATTACCGGATTCTTTATCCATTTGCTTACGGCTTATTTGGCATAAATTCACCATATCACACTGTTTATCAGATACTTTACAGTGTCCTTGCAGCACTTCTGGCTGTGCGCCTTTTGACAGGAAGGGTCCCTCTTGCCTTACTAATATTTTTACCGATCTGGATTCTGACCACACTAATTCCAATTTATAAGCTCTGGGGACTGGGATTGGAATTAGAGGGCGCTCGTTTTCTCTTTTTACTATCTATGCCTCTGTCGGCATTCTTTCCTATGCTGCTCTTTGCCCCAGGTACGAGTAGCACTGCACAACCTGACGAGAGCAGAGCAGCACGCACATTTATGGCACTATCTCTGGTACCGCTACTTTTCTATGCATTTTTCTCAGCCAAAGTGACATACAAGACAAACCTGGCCTGGGTCCACTCCGGACGGGAGGTCAAAGAATTTTGCCTTAGGTCACGAGAGCGCGCGCAAACACTGGATACACCAACACTCTTGCTGGGCATACCAAAACGCCATGGCGCCGCTCACCAGATCCTCAATGGACTTACTTTTAATGTCTGTATTGGCCCACCATTTACAGCGCCGGACGTAAAGAAACGTTCGACAATTTATACCTTTGACCCGATCATTTTTGGCAATGCCAACTGGATCAACAATGAGCGCTTCAAAGAGCTGCTTAACCTACCCAAAGCTCAACTAATAGTCTGGCAGGGCGATAAAAGAGATTTTGAGACAATCAAATATGTAGAGACAACAAGCCCGCCTGATCTGAATTTGCCCATGGTCAAAGGTGCCGACGCGAGCAGCACTAAAGACATTTCAAAAGCCAATATTGGTTATGTCCACGCCCTCGGTCACGCTCTCGTCAAATCATCAAGCACTAGCGCGCTCAATCTTTACCATATTCAGGACGGCGACTGCCTGGCTTTTAGCCAGCTCAATATCTCGCCTCTGTCTTGTGATTATCTGCAAGTCAAACTCAGAGTCATAGGTAGGGGCACAGGCAAATTATCAGCCACTTTTAGAGGTATCGATGACAAAGAAGTAAGTCGTGAAGAATACGACTTACGCTCAGTCAGCGAGTCCTTGCCCCAAACTGAAGATATCAAACTTCCGGAGCCTGGCGGAGACCCTAAAGACACCCCCAGAGCAGCCGAAGAGACAATCTACCTGCCCCTGTCTCAAAACTGGCGCTGGTATGCTCACCAGGCTATCGAGACGGTCTTTTTGCAACTACCCCCCGGGGCTAGCATTGACGTCATCTCAGCTCGTCTAATGACAGCCAACCAGGTCTCACCAGCCCTACGTGCGTCAGGTCTGAGCGCCATATCTACCGGTGTCTATCAAATCCTGCCAAACAGTGCCTGGCACCTCACAGTGGACCGCCGTGACTTGCCAGGGGAAGTAGCCAAAATCGAACTTGATATCACCAAGCCCAATTCATTTTTAGAAAATCTAGCTCCGCAGGAGCAGGCTAGTGCCATCATGAAAACCCTGGAATTTGACTGGCCAGCAGGTCAGACAACCGTCCAATTGGACCTTCCTCCAGGAATTTTGCAAAAGGATGTATGCCATCAGTTACGGGTCAGACTCAAGGGATCAGGCGGCAAATCAGTCGGTCAACCATCGACGCCCTTGATTGTGCAATTACATTAGGCAAAATTGTGAGAAAATAGATATCAACCAGCTAGTACTACCAGTAGATAGCAATCAGGATGTTGATATAAATGGCAAAAATTTTGTTAGTTGAAGATGACCCGGTTTTTGCCGAGATGATCTTTGATTACCTCACTGCCCAGCAATTTCAGGTTGAAATGACAGCTAGCGGCAAAGACGCTGAAGCATTACTCGCCGAGTATCCCTATCAAGCAATTATCCTGGACTGGGGCTTGCCGGATATGACCGGTATTGAGCTTTTGCAAAACTACCGCAACCGCGGTGGCACCTGTCCGGTCCTGATGCTTACTGGTCGCGATCGAGTCGAAGAGAAAGAAAAAGGACTGGACTCGGGAGCTGACGATTATCTGACCAAACCCTTTAACATGCGCGAGCTGACGGCCCGAGTCAGAGCACTGATGAGACGCACCGGCCCTAGTGCCACCGGAATATTACAATCCGGCGACGTGGTGCTCGATCCCAACACCCATGTGGTCACCAAAAACGGTGTCGAAATCAGACTCTTGCCTAAAGAGTTTCAACTGCTCGAATACTTTATGCGCCACCCCAACCAGGTCTTTACTGCCGAAATGTTACTGGATGGAGTCTGGCACAGCGAATCTGATGCTGGCGGAGAAGCCGTGCGCACCTGCCTCAAGAGACTGCGCAAAAAACTCGATCTAGAAGAAGGCGACAACATCATCCAGACTTTGCATGGTGTTGGCTACAAACTCAATGTCAAATTGCCCTGATTTAAGTCGTCACTGCCGGTAACTTAAACCAGAAAGTGCTGCCGTGCCCTTCCTGACTCTCTACACCGATTTTGCCATTATGCTGCTCGATGATGCTTTTGCAAATGGCCAGGCCAAGCCCGGCTCCACCCTTTTGCGTGGCATCAGTATCCTTAACCTGCTTAAAGCGTTCAAATACTTTGTCCAACATGACTGCCGGTATACCTCGACCGCGGTCAATCACCTTAAAGCTGGCTTGATTGCTATGGCGGGCCAATGAAACAGTAATAGTGCTGTTATCTGGTGAAAATTTGATTGAATTGGACAACAAATTGACCAGCACCTGCACAATTTTGTCCGGACTAACTTTGACCATAACAGGCGTGGCTAAAAGCTCAAGCTTGATATTGCGACGCTCTGCCACACCATGCACACTGGCTAGAGCTTGATTCACCAGACTAGTAGCATCGACAGTCTCAAGCACCAGGGGTGATGCCCCTGACTCAAGCCTATCGAGATCCAGTAGCTGTTGAATCAAGCGCATTAAGCGCTCGACTTCGCCCTCCAGCTGCCCGACCTTGCGATTACCTGCTTCTGTAATTTCACCATAAATACCGTCAGCCAAAAGCTCTAAAAATGCTTGCATCGAATTAAGCGGAGTACGCAAATCATGACTGACCATGGACAAAAACTCTTGTTTCAATCTTTCTATTTCGCGTCTGGCTGTAATATCTACAACAAGAGCCAGGAGTCTTGGTCCCGAGGCAGTATCAATGCGCCTGATGCCAACTTCCACTGGCACTCTAGCGCCATCAACTTTTATCGCCTCTCGCTCACTCCAACTTTTTTCCTGACCATCTTCACGGACCAGTGTAAGTAGAGCACGAGCGCTTTCTTGAGCACTTGCAACTCCTTTGCGGGTCTTTATGGCGCTATCATCAAGGTCAATGAGGTCGCGGATATTGCGCTCAACCGGACTGTCCACATAACCAAGCATCTGAGTCAGCGCCTGATTGGCAATTTCTACTTCGCCGTCTTCATAGAGCACAATCACGCCTACCGGCAAACTTTCCAGTACGACCCTGAGGTTTTCCAGTATTGTTCTTTCTTTTTCGGCAGCCAAACTCAAAGTGTTTGCTACATGGTGGAACACTTTGTCCATATGAGCAAACTCGTCGGTGCCAGTAAGCGGTGGATTGAGAGCCTGGTTTTTATTGAGTCTGCGAATATTATCCATGAGCACAGCCAGGCGATTGGTGATGCCACGATTAAAGTAAAGGGCGAGAAATAGAGCCAAAAGCACATTAAAAGCCACGCCGCCTTGCAAAAGCAGCTTGATCAAATCACGCTGTTCTTTTTGCTTCAGAGGACTCTCTTTTTCGATACTCTCTTCCGCCTTCATCAGATCATCGACATCAACTGTGATATCGCGGATAGCCGGCTTGACCTTTTCCATGTATTCGAGAGTAGCCACCGAGCCAGCTTCGTGCCATTTTACTTTGAGCGATTTGAGACGACTCCAGGTCTCGAGCAGGCGACCTTTGATCCTCTCTACATGCTGTGCTTCTTCGACATTACCTTTGGTAAGCTCTTTGAGTATTTCAAACTCTTTAAACATATAGTCGGACAGACCGGTGGTCTCACTCTTGTGATAAAGTCCCTGGACTGCGTCTCCACTGGTGTAGGCAATACCACTCAAAAGGATCTGGTGCAAAGCGTTGAGATGTTTGCTTATCTCTCTAGCGTGTGCTTCCCTTGACCGCTCCTGCTCCACTTGCTCAAGCAACACATAAAGCGAGCCGACAAAAAACAGCTCAAAAAAGAGCGGTACAGCTACGAGCAGAAAGAGTGTGTGGGAGAGCTTGAGTTTCATTACTGCCTGGTAAATGTACCTAGTATAGCTGACAAGATGGTATAACTTTAACAAGCTCGGGTGGTGATGATGAAAAAACGACTTTTAAGCCTCTCATTGTCCATTACAACTGCTCTGTTATCGCTGACCATCCTCACAGGCGCGGTCACAGCGGGACCATCTTTTCAGCAGGGCATCGCTGACTACAAGGCTGGTCGCTACCAGCAGGCGCTCAATACCTTTAAAACGTTTGCCGCATCCTACCCGAACAATGCCCTGGTACATTACTACCTGGCAATGTCGCACCAGGCAGTCGGTCATATTGCCCAGGCCAAACAGGAATATCAAGCAGCCATCCTATATGGCGACGCTGGCTTGAAGCAACAGGCAACGACAGGCTTGAATCAGCTCAGCAAAGCTAATACTCAAATAGCCTATGGCGGGGCTCCATCCTCAGCGCCCAGTGCTGGGGGGGGCAGAGTCAGCCCTGGTGGTAGCAGCCAGCCCAAATCAAAAGTGCGCAAAATCTACGAATTTTACGCCGATTGGTGAGGGCCTTGCAAAACCTTTGCGCCCGTGTTTGACGCAGCATCCCGTAAATACAGTGATATTACCTTCCAAAAGCTAGATGGTGACGAAGCCCAGACCAAGACTCTGATGAGTCAATATGGCGTGGGCGGTTATCCTACTCTAGTTTTTTTAGACGGCGGTGGACAGGTCATCTACAATGGCGGAGCCCCCAGACAACTTGAGGATTTTGAAAATTTGATTGGTCAGTACCGTTAATCAAGACAACACAATTGAGACCGCAGATAAGGCGACACTAAATATGGTGCCGCCTTGTCTGTTTGATAATCATTAGCGCTCCAATAAATAGCATAGCGCCCTCTATTTAAAATGGTCTCAACTATCTGGAACCAGAAGCGTTTAGCTCCAGTCTCTCAAAAGACAAGCTACACCTATGGGATTTAACTATGAGCAAGAAGGTCAGATTTGCCGTGGTAGGACTGGGCCACATAGCCCAAAACGCAGTGCTACCAGCATTTAAACACAGCAAAGAAAACTGCGAACTGACAGGTTTTGTCAGTGGAGACAGCGAAAAAACAGCACAGCTCGGAAGTGAATACGGAGTCGGGCGCTCCTGGCACTATGACGATTACGAGGACGCTTTAGCTAGCAAAGCATTTGACGCCGTCTACATCGCATTGCCTGACGATATGCACGCAGAATACGCAGTCAAAGCAGCCAATCACGGCATCCATGTTTTATGCGAAAAACCTATGGCTACTAGAGTAGATGAGTGCCAGGCGATGATTGATGCCGCCAAGCGCAATAATATCAAATTGATGATTGCCTACCGTCTGCACTTTGAGCGCACCAATATGGAAGCACTGGAACAAATTAGACAGGGCAAAATAGGCAACCCTAGATTTTTCAATGCTAGTTTTGGTCAACAGATCAGAGCCGGCAACATACGCACCAAAGAAGAGCACAGTGGCGGACCACTACACGACATCGGTATCTACTGCCTCAACGCAGCTCGTTATATTTTTGGCGAAGAGCCTTATGAAGTGATGGGCATGGCCTGTGCTACCAACGACAGTCGCTTTGCCGAAGTACCTGAAACAGTAAGCGCTATGCTCAAGTTTCCGGGGGACAGGATAGCTACATTTACCTGCAGTTTTGGTACCACTGACGATATCTCCAGATTTGAAGTAGCCGGCACAAAGGGTCTTATCTCGGTGGATCCAGCATTTGGCTATCAGGGCGAACTCAGCTATAAACTGACCGTAGGTGGTAAAGAAAGCCTGCATAAAACCCCAAAACGGGATCAGTTTGCGCCAGAGCTTATTCACTTTGCCGATTGCATACTGCAAAACAAAGAGCCAAATCCATGCGGCTTTGAAGGACAAAAAGATGTCCGCATAATCGCTGCCATCGAAGAGTCAATTAGACGTGGTGAAAAAGTCCTACTGGAAGCTCTACCGGGAACCGTGAGACCGGATAAAACTCTAATTAGAGAAAAGCCAGCGGTAAAAAATCCCAAGCTCGTCAATGTCCAGGCGCCATCACTCTAACCAATGGCAAACCAGCTGGCTAACGACGGCGTCGGCGGTGGCTAGCCACCTGCTCGCTCTTTTGCGTACCATGAAAAGTAAAATGCACAGGATCGTTAGCGATTACCTTGCCATGATTGCCATATCTAAACCCTGCTTTGAGCAAGGCATTGGCCACGTCCTTATCGGCATAGTTGTTGATGTCTACGGACTTGCCAATTTCATGAGCAGAACGACCAGGTCTTGCATGCACTTGATTGGGAGCTGCTTTGGCGATAGCGATCTGGGCATCATGCAGACGACCGGCACTGTTTAGATCTCTAAGCTCGATACGTTTACCTTTGCCTTGAGCATCGAGTATCTCTTGAGCGCGCTCCAGACCCCGTGCGGCATCTCCAGCCAGCCATAGTTTCTGGTCGTGCTTCACTACTGGCTTACCGTTTTCCATGGCTCTGATTGAGCCTTTGACTCCCAGGTACATAGCGCCAGGTACTTGACTGGTGATATTTCGGTCTGTCACAGGCTCGAGCTTAAAGCGTGGGGTCTTGCCGTCAGCGTCTTTCTGTGCAGGTTTTTCCCAGGGCAGCGGCTGATCGCCATTGGTGCGAGGCCAGCCTGGGCGCACCGCAGGTGATTCCACTTTTTTGTCAGGGTGCAGTTGCGGCTGTGGCAATTCAGGCTTTTTAGCAGGTACAGGGATGTTGCCTTCTGGCAGAGGGAATCTGTTATCCGGCTTTGTGGCTGGCACAGGGATTTTGCCTTCTGGCAAAGGATAGGCAGGCTTGGGCGCATCCGGTGTGATATCTAGTTTGGGCAAGGCGCTTTTATTATCTTGCGCCTTTATGTGATTAAAAGCATCTATGCCCTTGCCCTCAAAAGAGACTGCGTGCCCTTTTTTGTCGCGCTGCTGCTCAATTTTGCCTTCATTCAGTATGCCTCGGAGTGCGGTTTTTTCCTTGCCATCCTGGTTGACAAACAAATGCACCATCTCACGATTGCCGCTCTTTGCCACTTCCAGACGCAAATTGGTCTCATGACCTTGATCATCTACACCCTTGATAGTAGTGACGCCTTGCTTAGCAAGCTCACGCACAGCCTGCAGACGCTCTTCTGGCTTGGCAGAATGGTCCAGCAATTTATCCTGGAGCGAAGCTGTCGGCGACTTAGCAGGACTGAAATCCATCACCACAGAGGGCAACTCATAGCCTGGTGTTTTGGCCGGAAGATCTGCCTGGGCCAGACGCGGTTGCGTCTTCATATCTTGCCAGGTGCCACTACTGAGATCCGTCTGCCTTCTGGTTTCGTGCAGCACGTTAGTATCCGCTGCCTCATTGGGGCGCGGTGCGTCGTTAGCTACCATATTAAGTCTCGCGGCTGTGCGATCACAAAGATCGTCTTAAGTGGGGTGAACCAATTAAACGGCCTAAGACGTAATCAATTTGTAAATTGCAAAAGCAGAGTCTTAACTGACTTAACTTTTACTGAGCCGGTGCCGGAGCTGAAGTGGCTGGAGCAGCGGCTGGAGCTAAAGCTCCGGGTTTAACAACCGCTTTCTTTTTCTTTTTCTTCTTGGGAGCAAGTTTGATCTTGCACTCTTTGATATAGCCATTTAGCTCTTTAGCGCGTTTAGGATCTTTTGCTTCTGGCATACGCGAGGCTTCTTGTAAGACTTTGAGAGCCTCACGGTAAGAGCCATTGCGCAACAAAGTCTCACCCAGACCAGCTTTTGATTGATATAGCTTGGGCTCAATTTTGAGAGCGTCTCTAAAGTTGATTTCTGCTTCTTTGTAGTTCTTAAAACTAGCTAGCTGAATACAGCCGGCGTTGTGATAGAGCATTGGGTCTTTGATGCCCATCTTTTTGGCGCGAGCGTATACTTCTAGCGCCTTTTTGGCGCCATCTACTTCCATTGTGGCCATAGCCAAACCAGCCCAGGGCTCGGGGTTGGCGGGACTAGCTTTGATAGCCTTCTCGTAAAGTTCCTTTGATTTCTTGAAATTCTTTTGCTCATCGTAAATAAGAGCCAGATAGTAGGGACAGTGGTCATCACTGGGATCAAGCGTCATCGCTTTTTCAAATTCTGGTATTGCAGCTGCTTTGTTACCGGTGTTTGACAGTGCCATAGCTAAAAGAAAGTGATAAAAGCTATCGCCTGGATAAATCTTGATCGCTCTCTCTAGTAGCGGCATGGCGCCTTTCCAATCCCCCTTCTCGGTGCGAGGATAAGCATCTTTGCGCACAATCGCCCATGATTTTTCCCAATCTGCACGGTTGCCCCTACCGGGGTACTTTTCCCAGCGATCAGCCCAGGCTGAGCCAGTCGATACAACAAATGAGAGTGCAAGCAAAGCTGGTAACGCTGTATTTATAAGACGCAAGATCGCCTCCAGTATTGATGTAAAGCCTTTTGACACCGTGATCACTACAAGTATAGACCAACAGAAGAGTCGTTTAATTTAAGGTGGCTTGCCCGGGCAAAATCCCCGAAAGTAATTACATTCCCAAGCGGCGAAGTCAAGATAACAAAAAGGTAAGTTTTCACCATAACAAGGGACGGAAGGTCCGACAGAATACACTCCACCCAATCCTTCACCCCAAAAGAGTGTCATCTACCCTGAATAGAGTGAACGACGATTAACCCCTAATTGTGGAACGCAACAACTAAGCTGCGCTAATATTACCCAATGGCAACCCTGTCAAATGGGCTCCAGTTGCTGTCCAGCTTAAATACTAGCGCTCAGGTAATCCCAGGCTTCCATGAACAGCCCTTATCGCATCCCGTTTAACAAACCCTCTTTTGTCGGCAATGAACTTGCCTACATCGAAAAAGCTGAGGTGCCAGTGCACTATGCTGGCGTTGGCTGTGAAATGAATGCCATATTGCCTCTAGCGCAAAGCCACCGGATAGCATTAGTAGAAGACCATGCCCATGGTCTATTTGGCACATATCAGGGCAAGCAACTGGGCACTTTTGGATGAAGCCGCCCAGAGCTCCTACAGTGAGAGACTAAAAATTTCCAGTGCGGCGAAGGCGGCGCCCTGCTCATTAACCGTGAAGAACTGGCCGAACGTGCCGAAATCATAAGAGAGAAAGGTACCCATCGCACCAAGTTTTTTAGAGGTCAGGTAGACAAATATACCTGGGTCGATATGGGCTCAAGCTACCTGCCGTCGGACATTCTGGCAGCGATTTTATATGCGCAGCTAGAAAGACGCGAAACAATCCAAGCCACCCGCAAAATGATCTGGCACCTCTACTTCGACAATCTCAGTGACTGGGCATCACAGCAAGGCGTGATACTACCAACGGTACCAGAGTACTGCGGACAAGCCTATCACCTGTTTTATTTGCTACTGCCCTCACTAGGTGAAAGACAGCGATTTATTCAGCATCTCAAAGCCAAAGGCATCCAGAGTGTTTATCACTATTTGCCTTTGCATATTTCGCAGATGGGACAATCTTTTGGTGCAAAGCCGGGTGATTGTCCAGTCACAGAAAAAGTCAGTGATTGCCTGGTGCGGCTGCCTTTTTACAATGCTCTATCCGTAGGCGAAGCAGCTCAAGTAGTGGAAGCTGTCAAATCATTCAAATCGGCGTTTAAGCCACAATCACAGGCAATCCCATTATTCCGGTTTTAACATGGAATCCCACTCGATATCGGTAGTTGTACCTTGCTATAGAAGTGGTGACAATCTCGCCACCATGGTTACAACTCTGCATGCAGAGTTGTCCAAAATTTGCGACGCCTTTGAGATTATCCTGGTCAATGATGGCAGCCCTGATAACACCTGGACAATCATCCAGAGTGTCACGACAAAAATTAGCAACATCAAAGGCATCAATTTATGGCGCAATTTTGGTCAACACAACGCCACGCTTTGCGGCATTCAAAAGGCTCAATATGACTTCATTGTCACCATCGACGACGACTTGCAATATTCCCCAGCCGAGATCAATGCACTACTTACAGAGCTAGATAAAGGCTATGACATCGTTTATGGCGTGACAAAAGAAGTCAGTCATGGAGTTTTTAGAGCATTTGCAGCATGGACTATCCGTAAAGTACTGGCACTCAGTGGTAATGCTGACTATGCCAAAGTGACTTCCTTTAGAGCCTTTAGAGCAGGTCTCAAGCGCGGTCTATCAGTGGCAAATGGACGTTCAATCTGTCTTGATACTCTGCTTTGCTGGACCGGCTCAAAAATTGGCTGGGTGCAAATCAAGCGTATCGACAGACCGGTTAACGAGTCTCGCTATAGCTTTATCAAGCTCGTTCATGTCACCCTCGACCTTTTCTTAACCGATTGCTCTTTACCAATCAAGTTGTTGACATTAGTAGGCTCTCTCAGCCTGATACTAAGCGCTCTGCCTCTTATCCTGGCACTACTTTTTGCAGGCTTTCAGATACCGTTAGTACTGCTCTTTATTGTTCTATTTCTGGGGGGCTCCCAGATGCTTGCTCTAGCACTCATCCTTGAATATCAACTGAGATTATCCAATTCAATCAACTGTCGCTTGCTCTTTGCGGACCGCGAAATCGTAGAAAGCAATTCCTTTCCCATGCTTATTAAATGAGGCTTTTGACTTTGAAAAATGACACCAGAAAGGAAGCCATAGGAGTTTTTGTCAGCAATTACTTTACCAATACTCTCAATCTCTACGGCATGACAGCAAGAGGCGCAGACTGGCGCGATGACGATGCTCAGACACTGCGCTTTGAACAACTTTTAAAAATCCTACCAGCCCAGTCAGACGATGCCCAAACTTTTACGCTTGTGGACTACGGTTGCGGTTATGGCGCCTTTTTGGAGTATCTGGACCGAAACAAAATACAGATAAACTATCTCGGTATTGATTGCACAAAAGCCATGGTTGATACCAGCAGCGACTTTTTTAAAGAGCGAAATGATTGCCGCTTCATTTGCAGCGATAGCTTACAAGAGCCCACTGACTACACAGTTGTAAGTGGCACGTTTAACTATAAAGACAAACTAGATCAAGCACTCTGGCAAGACCATGTACTGGCCTGCCTGGACAACATCAACGAATACACCACTAGAGGCTTTGCCTTTAATCTTTTGACCAGCTATTCAGACGCTGACAAGATGAAAGATCATCTCTTTTATGCTAATCCTGGCTTTTTCTTTGACTATTGCAAGAAAAATTATGCTAAAAACGTGGCTCTGTTGCACGACTATGGTGCCTACGAATTTACCGTGCTGGTGAGGAAATGAAAGCCGTGGTTGCCGAAGCCGACAAAGCATCATCACAGACGCTGGGGCTGAGGCAAGTAAATAAAGCGGCGCTAATCCGTCTGGGCGTTGTGTTTTTGCTTTCCGGTGCCTCTTCGCTTCTATATCAGGTAGCCTGGCAAAGACTGCTTACCATAAATTATGGCGTAGGACCAGTCTCTGTCACCCTGATAGTAAGCATGTATATGCTTGGGCTGGGACTTGGCGCACTAGCTGGCGGAGCACTAGCCCAGCGCTATGCTGGCAAATCAGTACTTATTTACTGCCTTTGTGAAATCATACTTGGTCTTTTTGGTCTCGCATCCATTCCAATCTTACACTGGCTTGGTAATGCCACAAGCAGCGCCAGTTTTGCTGTTTACTGTCTTTGTATTTGCGCCTTCCTATGCCTGCCCACAATATTCAATCTTTTGCTTGCCGCCAGCGTCTATTTTGCCCTGCCAAAATCAAATCGGGCATACATTCTCCACCAAGCCAATTCACAGCCCAAGAAATCACCAAAGAGCCAGACATAAAACTTGGCACAAAGGTGTATATCTGGGTTTTGCCACTGGCTTTGTGGCAATTGGTTTTGAAATAGTCTGGTTCAGAACAATTGAGATAATTGTCAAATCTTCCCCATACGCTTTCGCTACTGTTCTTGGAATTTATTTGACAGGCATCGGGATTGGCAGCAGTTTAGTAAATAAATTTCTGAGTGCAAAACCAAAGATCAACCGCTCTCAGCTTTACTTCACGTTTCAATGCGCAATTAGTGCGTATGTGGTTCTATCATATACGCTGCTCACAACCTATCCAGCAAAAAAACTAATAGCTCTTTCAAACACACAGGAGCTACACCCGTCACTTACGACAAAGCTTTTCGAGAGCCTTAGCGCATTTCAGAACGGATGGTTTGTTTACTTTGATATTCTGCTTTGGCCTATCTTTTTCATGCTTATACCAACGATATTAATGGGCGCAAGCTTCCCACTAATATCCTCTATAGTTCACAATAACAAGATGGAACCTGGCAAAACAGTAGGTTTAGTCTATTTCCTTACAATCATTGGAAACGTTACGGGCGGCATAATAACTGGCTTTGTGCTTTTGCATCACGTTGGAACATCTTGCACCGTACTTTCCCTCTGCTTCCTGGGTTTAGCAACATTCAGCGGTCCACTAATTACCGGAAAACTAACCTACAAATCAAAGATACTCGTTCTAGGACTCTTAATTATTCCTTTACTAGCACTCACTCGATACCCAAATAGCGAACAGCTAATACAAGGACTACACCCCAAAGCAGGGAACGACTACACCTGCTTTATCCAAGAAAGTTCTAGTTGCGTAGACTTAGCTTATAACAAGGGCGAAGAGGTCTGTCACTACATTAATGGTCTAGCGCATGGAGGACGCCAACCTCATATGTACGGCTTTGCTGTCCGAGCAATAGACAGTTTGTGCTGTACAAGCAAACACGAAAATATTCTGGTTATTGGATACGGTACCGGAACAATCGTCGAAACCTTGTTACGGTCGGAAGAAGTCAAATCAGTAACGGTGGTAGAACTAAATGAAGCTGTAATGATCAACCTAAAGAAGATGCCTCTCTTTAAGCGCCTTCTTAGCGACAACAGAATAAAGGTAGTAGTTGATGATGGTCGACGTTTCCTCAATTCGACAAGCAATAAGTACGACATCATCTTAATGGACCCACTCAGATCATCGACGCTTTCACAGCAACAATATCTATTCAAAAGAGTTCTTTAAAATAGTAAAAGCACATTTAGAGCCCAACGGCGTATTGATGGTCTGGCTAGACAACTTAAACGTCATTCCCAAAACGCTCGCCTCAGTATTCAACCATCTCAGGTTGGATCAAAGCTTTTGCATTGCTTCAGACGGCAAGATTTCTTTCGATAATTCTCTCAAGGATAAAATGTTCAGAACTTTCACCAGCGAAGAGCAAGAACTACTCAAGGTTTATGAACAGTATTTGGGCGATGAAAAATATGTAAAAGAGCACACCAAGTCATTTCCAATAAATACAGACCTTAGGCCTGTCACTGAATATCACCTCGGAGAGTTGGTGAGAAATCAACAATCAAATGGTGCTCAGCGGAATTGAATAGCTATTGGAACACGGGGACATTGAGATGTTAGACAAAGTTGCATCTTCTTCTGAGACACTG